>JABFRG010001178.1 GCA_013141295.1 Polyangiaceae bacterium | reverse complement strand
GCCACGGCGTTCGCGAAGTGCGCCCGGACCAACCCATCGGAAGCGTGGTGCGACGCCTCGAGCACGACGCAGCACTGGCGCAGCTGGTGAGCCGCCGCGGCGTGCACATCGAACAAGGCGCGCGTGTGCGGGAGCTGGTCCGGGACCCGGACGGTGTGCGCGTCGTCACGTCGGCGGGCGAGCTGCGGGCGGCGTGCGTGGTGGGGGCCGACGGCGTGGGGAGCGTGGTGCGACGGGGCGCCTTCCCGCTCCCCCAGGCCCGGGCCCAGGTGCTCGAGATCGACACCGAGCGCGTCCCCCAGGACGGCCCCGCGGACGCCGTACACTTCGACCTCGCGGACCCGAGCTTCGCCGGCTATTTCTGGGATTTCCCTACCCCCATTGAAGGCAGAATACACGCATCGCGCGGCGTGTACGTGGTGAAGGCGCCGGGCGACACCGTCGACCTCGACGCGCTCCTCGACGCGCGCCTCCGTCGCATGGGCCTGCGCCTCGCGGACCATCCGAAGAAGCGCTACGGCGAGCGGGGCTTTCCTCTCGAAGGCCCGCTCTCCGACGCACGCACGATGCTGGTGGGCGAGGCAGCGGGCATCGATCCGGTGACCGGCGAAGGCATCGCTCAGGCCATCGAGTACGGGGTTCTCGCGGGCGACTTCCTCGCCGCCGGACATCCCCTCCGCACATGGACCGCAGCCCTTCGCGCGTCGCGTCTGGGTCGCGATCTGCGGGTGCGAACGCTGGCCCTGCGGCCCTTCTACGGCGCCGCACGGGTCCGGGCGCTGCGACTGCTCGAGGAGCGTCCGGAGCTGCTGGAAGCCGCGGCCCGGCACTTCGGAGGTCTCCCGCAACGCACCGGCGCGCTGGCCCTCGGCGCGCTGCACGTGGCGAAGGCAGCGACAGCGCATCGGTTCATCCGAAGCGAGCGACGTCCCGAAGGCCCTTGAGATCGCGCCGCGATTCGGGCAATAGAACCGGCATCATGGTGGGGAACGCGTCGAAGCTCCTGGGGATAGCTACGTTCATGCTCGCGAGCCGGGCGGCCGCGGATCTGCCGGGCCACGAGCCGCATCTAGCGGGCCGCGGAGCCCTCGGCGCGGAGCTCGGGGGAACGATGGGGTTCCAGAGCGGCACGGCGATGCGTGCGTCGCTTTGGGACCTGTCACTTCTCGTCTCGGTCGCGGCACGCTACTTCGTGGCCGACCGGGTGGCGCTTGGGGTCGCGCTGGGCCTCCAGCGATCGTCCCGTGATGCTTGCACCATCGCCTGCTACACGTCCTACCGAACGGCCGCGGTGGGACTCTTGACGGCGTCGTACTTCGCGCCGCTCTCGCGCGCGGCATACTTCGTCCCGGAGCTCGGCGTCGGAGCTTTCGGCGGAGAAGAAGAGAGCGTCATCACGAGTCCGGTTGCCGGCGTACAGGTCGGCGATCAACCAACGAGAGACGGCGTGCTCGGCGTCGCGGCGCGCCTCAGCCCTGGGCTCGGCTTCGTTCCGTGGCCACGGCTCTGGGTCTTCGTGCGTCCCGACTTCTTCGCGACCTTCTCGAAGCGACCGACGAACCTCTACCAGACCGGCTCGCTCCGGCTCGATCTCGACTTCGGCGCAACGTTGGGGGTGTCGCATGCGTTTTGAGCGTTGCGTAGTCGGGTCGTGGGTCGTGGCCTTCTCACTGGCAGCCGCGACGGCGCGTGCCGACGCACCCGTTCCCGCCCCGGAAGAGCCCGGCTCCGCTCCAGCTCCGCCCCCGCCTCCCGCGGCGCGAAGCCCGTTCGAGCTCGGATTCGAGACGGTGGCCGCGGTGCGCAGTTCGAACGCGACCGCAAGCTTCACAACGGCTCGTATCCTGCTCATCGCAGGCATCTCGGTGCGGTACTTCGTGAGCTCACGGGTAGCTTTCGGAATCACCGGCGGCTTTCTACTCCGCGATACCGCTGGCCGAGGCTTCGGCGCGGAGAAGGGGCCCTTGTTTCTCGGAACCGTTGCCTACTCTGCGCCGCTGGGGAACCATGCGTTCTTCGTCCCGACGCTGCAGCTCGGCGGCTACCTCGGGTGGAAGGAGGCGTCTATCGCCACCAGTAGCGCGATCGGATCGGGGGTGGACCTTCGGACCCGCGGCATCATGCTCCGCGTGGGGCTCGGTTTTGCATTCCCCATCAGCGACGCGTTCTCCATCACGGCGCGTCCGGAGCTCATCTGGACGCATGGGAACACGAGCGATGACGGCGCCCCGGACGATCCGCTCGCTGGCTTCGGCAATGAATCCAGAGCGCCCGGCCGAGAGCCCGGTCCGGTGAACGAGCTCCACGGCGCGATGAGCCTGGGCGCGGCGTACCGATTCTAGTTGGCCTTCACGCCTCGCCGGGCACCGCCTCGACCACTTCTTCGTTCACCGTCTCCGGTAGCGACGAGCGGCGCACCCGCGAGAGCACGACCACATACAGGATGACCCCGATCACGCCGAAGCCCGCCTCGGCCAGTAGCATCGCGCGCGGGCTCCACTTCTGCGCGACCAGGCCGAGCGTGATCCCCAACCACCACAGGGGGAAGTTCGAGAGCGAGGCGAAGACGTTGTACTTGGTGGCGCCGGACCCGGCGCCCATGCCCCGCAGCACCAGCGCCGTGAAGCCCGCATAGGCCAAGCCGACGACCAGCGCGTACGCAAGGTTCAGTGCAATATACATATTCACGGTCTTCGGGAGCAAGGCCATGAGCACGGCGACGAAGGCCATCAGGACGCCGATCAGCGGGTAGGCCAACCGTGGGTGCATGCGCTGGCAAAGCCACCCCCCGATGAAGCAACCGATGGCGGTGACGATGCCGGCGGTGAATCCTTGGACCCAGGCGACCTCGCTCTCGCCGGCCCCCCAAGCCGACGCCACGTTGGCCTGGGCGAGCAAGCCTTGGGCCGCACCCGTACCAATGGGCATGAAGCAAAGCATCGCCGCGATCAGCCCGCCCTTCGTTTTCGCCATCTTCCGGAGATCGACGAGAACTGCACGCACCGCTGCCGCCGCACCCTTGCCGCGATGACCAGCCACATCGGGCGTGAAGGAAAGGAGCAGGGTGCAAGCGACGAAGAGCGTTCCCAAGATGGCGCCCCCCATCCACGGCCTCGGGAGATGCTTCAAGAGCACGAGGCCCAGCCCACCACCGAGTCCGGCGCCGCCGAGGTTGCCCGCCTGAAACCAGCCACTCACTTTGCCCACGTCCTTCTCGGCCACGGTGCCGGCGATGAGGGCCTCGATGGACATCCCGACGACGGAGTTGATCAAGCTCGTCGCCGCGATCACCGCGAGGAGAGCCGGGAGCGCCTTCTCGGAGAGCGGCATCGCCGACATGACCGCGACGCCGAGACCCGTACCGACCGTGGAAATGATGTACCAGCGGCGCGGAGTGAGCGTGATGTCGACGAGCGGTGCCCAGAGCCACTTGAGCCACTGCATCAGGAGTTGCGCGCCATTGAGGAGCGCACCTTCGGAGATGGAGAGGCCCTGCCCCGTGGCGAGAAACGAAAGCGCCACCGTGACGAAGCCCGAGAACGCCCCGAACGGAAGGTAGAGAATGGCCCAGACGATCGGGTGAGGGGCTTTGCGCGAGGGCTCCATGGGGGGGCGGGATATCCGCACAGGTCGGCACCGGTGTCCAGGCCGACGACCCAGCCACACGCGCGGCCCTTCCCGCTTCGCGCTGACGAGAATTGGGCGTAAGACTGAACGCATGGTTCGTCTGGTGTTGGCTCTGTCGCTTCCACTCCTCCTGCCACAGTCCGCGGGTTCCCTGCACAAGCTGCCGAAAACCGCGGCCAATGCGCCCTCGGCCAAGGCCGTCCCGGCAGCGCGCCCCACCGCAGCCTACGCGCCCGCCGGCGAGTGGGTCTCGGCGGACCCCGACAAGATGGTGGAGATTCATCAGCGGCGCGCCACCGAGGCCGAGCCCGCAGCCGCGCTGGCCTCCCTCTCGATTCTCCGCAACCTCGAGGACCGCGCCAGCTACGGCAAGGTTGCGCAGGCGCTCGGTGAGATCGCCAAGAACGCCAAGAGCATCGAGATCCGCGAAGAGGCACGACTCCTCGGCCGGAGCCGCGCCGAGGATCGCTACACGCCCGGGGCGCAGACCGTCGACCGTCAGGGCGGCATCGTGAAGGACCTGGCGATCCTCGGACCGTTCCGGGATACCGGCGGCGGCCTCGAGCGGAAGGATGGCCCGGAGGGCTCCCTCGCCGCCTTCGCCGACAAGAAGGCCACCTACTCGTGGGGCACCATGCTGGTGTCCTGGCGCACGGTTCCGCCGGCCTTCGCCACCGCCGAAGGGGTGCCGCTCGATCTGCTCATCCATCCGCGGCGGGAGAGCTGCACGCTCCTCGCCAGCAAGGTGACCGTCGATGCCGACAAGACCTTCGTGGTGCGCGTGGCCAGCGCCGGTCAGGTGCGCGCCACCTTCGACGGCGCCGAGCTCGGTCGCTCCGAGGACGTGAACGCCCTCGGCCTCTTCGACCGGGTAGCCGGCAAGGTCACCGCCAAAGCCGGCGCGCACTTGCTGACGGTAAAGGTGTGCAGCGGCGCCCTCGACGATTCCGGGCGCGTCCGGATTCGCACCACCACCGTCGCCGGCGAGCCGCTGGCACTGCCCGAGAGCGCCGACGTGGGCGCGCCGACCGCCACGTCCACCGTGGAAAAGGTGGCGCTGCCGCTCACCGCCGCACTCGGCGCGGGTGATCCGCTTGCCGCAGCCGTGCTCCGCACCGCGGGCGGCGCCGACGATCTCCGGAGCCCGCGCGCCCCCGGCATCTTCAGCACCCTCACCGCGAGCGCCAGCGATCAGGTGCTGGCCATCGCCGGTGCCCTCGCGCCCAGCGGCGCCAACCGAAGCGCCTACTTGCACCGCATCGACCACGACGAAAGCGCCCGCGCCTATCGCGATCGCCGCCTCGTGGAAGAGCACGCCCGCGCCGATCTCGCCGACTGGGCGATGGCCTCGGCGCAGGGGATGGGCCTCCAGGCGAAGACCGACGCGGCGTCGGTGCTCCTCTTCTCGCAGGTGCAGCAAGCGCTCCGCAGCGACGCCCTCCGCATGCTGGCCTACCGGAGCCTCGCGGCGTACTTCGCCGGCCACGAGCGAACGGCCCCAACGGCGCTCCTTCAAAGCCTGCTCGGCATGGCCTCGCCGCTGGACCGCAACGTCGCCCGCGCGGTGGCCACCGAGCTCGCCCGACGAGAACGCGATCCCGTCTCCACGGTGGCCCTGCGCGGTGAGCCGCTCGGCGCGGCGGGCCTCGGGCAAACGGCACTCACCGCGTTCCAGGGCCGCATCGCCAGCATCGACGAAGGCCTGCGGCTCGGCCGCATCGTGGCCGCCGGCGGTCTGCCCAAGGACGCCACGGCGATCTTCGAAGCCCTCGCCTACTTCGCGCCCAACCGCAGCGACGTGTGGTCCGAGGTCGCCGGCAACCGCTCCCGCGAAGGTCAGAGCGAGCGCTACTTCGCCGCGCTCCGGCGGGCCCGGGATCTCGATCCCGGCAACGCGCACTACCGGGCCGAGCTCGCCCTCCGCACGCAAGAGAAGTCCGACAGCCGCGCCGACGAGCGCTACCTGGTCCCGTCCGAGACCATCCTCGCCCGCCGTCAGGGCATTCGCGAGGGCAGCGCCAACGTCGCCGACCGCCAGCTCTACTGGCTGCGCGCGGTGACCATGCACCCGGACATGCGCGTCTCGCAGCTCATCCAGTACGCCCGCGAGATCGTCATCGCGCCGCGCACCCAGGACGAGCTCTTCGAGGAGATCCCCCAGGAGGGCGACCTCACGGAAATTCTCCGGGCCCGCGTGCACCGCAAGGGCGGCGGCATCGCCTACCCCACCGAGGAGCACAACGACGGTCGGCGGCCGCGCATCCGCTGGCCCGATCTCGTGCCCGGAGACACGGTGGAGGTGGCGGTCCGCAGCTGGACCAGCTCCGCCATCGGAGGCCGCGGCGACGCGCCCTTCTACTTCGTCGACTACGCCGGCGCGCCCTCCACGCACCCGCTCCTCTACAACGAGGTCATCGTCGACTCGCCCAAGAGCCGCCCCATTCACGTGGACGTGGTCCGTGGTGGCGCCTTCCAGAAGACCGAGAAGAACGAGGGTGATCACACCATCGTGCGTCTCGTTTGGGAGAAGCCGCCGGTGTTCCCGGAGGAGCCGCTCTCGCCGCCGCTCAGCGAAACGGCGCCGCTCATCGTCGGCTCCACCTACGCCAACTGGGACGAGTTTCGGAAGTGGTACGCCGAGGCCGTGAAGGGCTTCACCGAGCCCGACGAAGAGGTCCGGAAGATCGCCGCCGATCTCACCAAGAAGGAGACCACCAAGGAGGGCAAGCTGCGCGTGCTCTTCAACTTCGTGGCCGACAGCATCCGCTACGTGAACTTCGTGAGCGGTGAGTGGTGGCTCCCGAACCGTCCGCAGCAGCTCCTGGCCCGGCGCGAGGGCGACTGCGACGACAAGGCGATTCTCCTCATCTCGCTGCTCAAGGCAGTGGGCATCGAAGCGCAAGAGGTGCTCGTGCAGACACGTCTCACCGGTATGCCGTCGGTGGTGCGCGCCCCCGGCGCGGCGATCCCCATGTTCGATCACGGCATCGCGTTCCTGCCCGGCCCCGGCGGCGGCACGTATCTCGATGCCACGAGCCCCGAGTCGCGGCTCGGGCCCCTGCCCTCCATGGACGCCCGCGCCATGGCCCTGCGCATGGCCGGCCCTGCCGAGATCGTCAGCCTGCCCCCCAGCAACCCCGGCGATCACGGAGCCGATGTCACCTGGAAGATCGCCCTCCGGCAAGACGGCGGCGGCTCGCTCCAGGCCAGCGAGGTCCATCGCGGAGACAGCTCCTTCTGGCTCCGCACGGCGTTGCGCCAGGAAGAGACGCGCCTGCAGTACGTGCAGGACAACCTGGTCGCTGGCTGGTTCTCCAACCTGTCGGTGGACAAGAAGATCGAATTCGACGGCGACGGCGCCCAGGGCGTGGCCAAGGTGCGTTACTCCGCGGCCTCCGAGGCCGGCGGTGGTTTCGCCCGCGACGAGGGCGAAGATCTCGTGGTGCGCCTGGCGCCCACCAGCACCCTTGCATCGAGCCTGGCCTCGCTTCCGCGGCGTACGCTGCCGGTGCAGCTGCCGCCCAACCTCGCCCCCAGCAAGCAGGTACGCACCTTCGCGTTCGAGGCGCCCAAGGGCTACACGTTCACGGGCGTGCCCGACGGCGGCAAAGAGGACGGCGGTGAGCTCGGCCAGGCCAAGCTCACCGTGAAGAAGGATCCCAGCGGCAAGACCGTCACCGTGGAGCGGACGGTGATCTTCGATGCCGATCGCGTTCCGGTGGAGAAATACCCGGCGTTCCGCGCCTGGCTACTGCGAGTGGATGCCCTCATGCACAAGAGTCTTCGTCTCACCCGGGTCGCGGCCCGGGCTGGAGGTGCGCAGTGAGCCGCCTCCGCTTCTTCGGCGCAATGAGCCGCCTCCGTCTCGTCGGTATCGCGGCGCTGGTCACCCTTCTCGCGCCGGTAGCCTGCGGCGGTGACGCCAAGTCGCCGCCGCGCCTCTCCGGCAAGCTCCCCGCGGACTTCGCGACGGCGCTCCGCGAAGAGCAAGTGGGCTCCCAGGAAGCCGCCCTCGATCGCTGGCTCGCGCTGGTGGACGCCGCCGTCGCGGCGCCGGACGATCCGTGGTCCGCGCCGGCCGTGTACGCGGCGCTCGACGCCATCGTGTGGCGCACGCCCCAGGTGCTCTCCACCGTCACCGACGCCAGCGCGCTTTACTACCGCACCGCCCGCACCAAGGAGACGGTGGCGCGGCTCACCAAGGCCGAGGCCGAGGCAACCGATCTGGTGTCGCAGCACGCGCTCGCCAGCGCTCTCGCCACGATTCACGAGTTCGCCGGCAACGCGCAAGCTGCACAGAAAGCCCGCGCCCGCTCCGGATGCGTGGAGGAGGCCTGGGTCTCGGGCCCCTCCGCCTGGGAGACGACCGCCGCCACCAGCCGCAAGAGCGCGCTCGGCGCCGGCGCGCTCCCCGAGTCGACCCCGGGCCCCTTCGGCGTTCCGGTGAAGGCGCAGATCTCGTCGGGCCATGGCTGCGACATCTTGCTCCACGCCGCCTCGGCCTCCCCCGGCACCCGCGACGTGGTGGTGGACGTGGACGTGGCCGAGGACGGTCCGTTCACCGTCTTCTTCCGGAGCCCGGTGGCGGGCGCCCTGTACGTCGACGGTGATCCGCTACTCGTCCGCGGTTACGAGCTCGGCCCCCGCGACGTGTTGCGGTATGCCAGCGGCACCGCCAAGAAGGGCACCCACCGCATCGTGGTGCGTGCGGCCAGCACCGGCTCCGAGCGCATCGGACTCTCGGTCATGGGCGGGAAGCCCCACGCGCCCGCCGCCCAGACCACGCTCACCCACGGGCTCAGCGGCATGAAGGTGCACACTGCACCTTTCGGCAAAACCGGCTCGGAGCACGCGCTCTACGCGGCGTACGCCCTCGCCATCGGCGACGTGAAGAGCGCCGAGAAGGCCGGCGCCGACAAGGGGCCCGAAGCCTCGCTGGTGTACGGCCGCGCCCTGGCCAGCGTCGACGATCTCTCGTCGGTGGACCAGATCGAGCGCGCCCGCGCCGCCTACGAGCGCGTGCTCGGCGCCTGGCCCACCGCGTGGGAAGCCATCCTCGAGCACGCGGAGCTGGCCGGAAAGCGCCGCGCACCGGGCGAAGCCGCGCTCCAGGCGCTGCGCGATCTCGACAAGCTGCGCACCAAGGACGACCCCATCCTCGACGTGTACGACGCAGCCCAGAGCGCCCGCGAGAAGCTTTACGACCGCAAGGCCAAGGCCATGGCGAGCGTGAAGAAGAACCTGGGCGGAACGCACCTCGGCTTCGCCACCGAGCTCTCGGTCGCCGACCACGTGGGCAAGGACCACATGGACGACGTGTGCCAGGCCTCGCCGCTCCGCAATTACGGCGAGCAGGATTGCTACAGCGCCAAGCTCCAGGTGGGCGATCGCAAGGGCGCACGGGAGGAGCTGGCGCGGCTCGGCGCGCTTTTGGGCAAGCCCCGCGAGTACGCGTTCATGGAGCTCCGGCAGTCGCTGATCGAGGGCGATCTCGCCGGCGCACGCAAGGCCTTCGAGACGCTGACCCCGGGGGAGCGCACGCTGGCTTCGGCCTTCCTGGTGGCCACCGAGAAGGGGCCGGACCTGGAGAAGAAGCTCCGCGCCATGCTGCACACCGCCGACGGCGGCGTCGCCAGCTTGCCCCCGCTGCTCCGCGTCCTCGAGCCGAGCCCGCTCGCGCGCTACGAGGGGCTCTCCGAGAAGCTCTGCGAGGCGGATCGCAAGGACCCGGCGATGAAGGGCGGCGGCACGGTGCTCTTGCGCCACGACGAGACCTACGACGTCGACCCCGGCGGCCTCGTCCACTACGTGCTCTACGATCTGCGGCGCGTCAGCAGCACCACCGACGTCGAAGAGAACGCCCAGGCGGCCTCCCCGCGCCTCCTCGGCGACGACACCATGCGCGTGGTGCGCCGGCGCATCCTGAAGAAAGACGGTCGCATCGTCGAGCCCGAGCCCACGCCCAACGCGGCGCAGGCCCACGCCGATCTCTCGCAGCTCGAGACCCTCGACTACGTCGAGGCCATCTACGAGGGCTGGGCGCTACCCGATGACACGTGGAACCTCGGCTTCGACTCGCCGGACCTCCTGCCGGAGCGAACCAGCATCAAGGAGGCGAACCTCAAGGTCACCCTCGCCACCCGCGTGGGCGGCGTGCTTCACGCGCACGCCTCACTGGGCGCGCCCCAGGAGACCAAGGGCGAAGGCACGCGAACGCTGGCCTGGCAGATCAAGGATCGCAGCGTGCGCCGCCTGGAAGAAGGTGTACCCCGCATGGATCAGCACGTGGCGCTGAGCTTCACCACCGCCACCTGGACCAGCATCGCCAGCGCCGTCGCCGAGCGCCTCGCGACGCTCGAGGAGCACAGCGAGGAAGTGGACGAATGGGCGCGCGTGGCCGCCGCCACCGCCGGCAACGGCAAGGAAGCACCCAAGCCCCGGGCCATCGTCGATGCGGTGGTGCGCGCCTCCGGCGAAGCCGTGAAGCAGGCCATTCCCTCGATGCTCTCCGACTACGGCGGCAGCCGCGGCGATGGCGTGCAAACGCTCACCGCCCGGACCATCCTGGGCACCCGCGAAGGTTCGCGCACCTGGCTCATCGCCCGGGCCCTGCGCTCGCTCGGCATTCCCACCGACATCTGGATCGCCGAGGCCGATCCCTGGAGCGCCGACCCCGCCTTTCCGCCGCACCCCGGTCGCTTCATGCACCCGCTCGCGGTGGTGCATCTGACGGAGGACGGCAAGACCAGCGATCTGCTCCTCGACGCCGACGTGCTCGGACCGCCGCTGCCGCCCGGCCGCGTGTCGCCGGAGCTCCGTGGGCGCAAGGCCATGACACCGGCCACCGGCGCCATCGTCGATATGCCGGTCGTGCCGCAAGACAACGAGCGCGACGAGGTCGACATTCGCCTCACGCTCGACGCCGAGGGCAACGCCAAGGGCGAGCTCACGGTGCTCCTCCGCGGCCGGGCGGCGCAGGAGCTCTCCGAGGCGCTGGTGCGCATCGTCGGCGTGGAGCGCGATCGCGCACTCCGCGGCGTGGCGCTGGGCTGGCTCCCGTTCGCCACCGTGGACGACGTCACCCTGTCGTCGGCCGAAGGCAGCTGGCAGGTGGCGCTGCGGGCGAGCCTCACCATCGGCTCCTTCGCCCAGCGCGAGGGCAGCGCATGGGTGCTCCCGGGTCTCGATCCGGTGCACGGCGTCTTCCCCCGTCCCTACACCTCCACGCTCTCGGCCAGCTACGCGAGCCAGGGCTCCCGGGAGAATGCCTTCGCCGTCACCCGCGCCATGCAGTACCACGTGCGGCGCCGGGTCGAGCTCCCGGCGGGCTTCAAGATCGCCCGGGTTCCTTCGGCCTTCGAGGTGAAGACCGCGGCCGGCAAGGGCACCCTCGCGCTCCGCGTGGCCCGCAAGATCGAGGTCGGCCCCAAGGGCATCGACGAGGACTACGCCCTCGATCTCGCCACCGGCACCGTCTCCCGCGAGCACTTCGGGCAGTTCGTCTCCGACCTACGCCGGGCCGACGACGGCTTTCTCTCGAGCATCTGGGTCAGCGGTCCGCCGCCCGCCAAGAAGCCCTGAGGGGCATGCCGATTGCGGGTGACTTTGGTACATAGCAAGGTTAGTTTTCCCGCGAATTCAGCCAAACCGATGGCCGAACGAGCTTCCGAGGTTCCATGAGTGGTCACTCAAAATGGGCGACGATCAAGCACAAGAAGGGCGCAGCCGACGCCAAGCGCGGCAAGCTCTTCACCAAGCTGATCAAGGAGATCACCGTCGCCGCGCGGATGGGCGGCGGCGATCAGGCCGGCAACCCGCGCCTCCGCAAGGCCATCAGCGACGCCAAGAAGCTGGCCATGCCCGGCGACACCATCCAGCGCGCGTGGAAGCGCGGCACCGGTGAGCTCGAGGGCGAGGCCTACGAAGAGGTCCTCTACGAGGGCACCGGCCCCGGCGGCACGCTCTTCCTCGTGGAAGGCATGACCGACAACCGCAACCGCACGGTGGCAGAGATCCGCAAGCTCTTCGAGCGCAACAACGGCGTCCTCGGCGGCGCCGCCACGGCCGGCTGGGCCTTCGAGCGCAAGGGCATCATCGCGCTGGCCAAGGAGTCGGCCACCGAAGATCAGCTCATGGAGTCGGCGGTCGCCGCCGGCGCCGAAGACTACGCAGACGCCGGCGAAGAGTGGCAGCTCACCACCCCGCCCGACGCCCTGCAGACCGTGCTCGACGCGCTCGAGGCGGCGAAGATCGCCACCAAGAGCTCGCAGCTGGCGTTCCTGCCCAAGAACAAGAAGCAGCTCTCGGGGCGCGACGCCGAGGTGGCCATCAACCTCGCCGAGGTCCTCGACGATCACGACGACGTGCAGAACGTGTATTCCGATTTCGACATCTCCGACGAAGAGATGCAGCGGATCGCGGACAAGTGATCTCGTGAGCGGCGCACGCCGCGCCCTCGGGCTCGATCCCGGCACCCGCAAGTTCGGCTGGGGCGTGGTCGATCGCGTGGGCACGCGCCTGGTCCATGTGGCGCACGGCATCATCGCGGTGAAGGAGACCCTCCCGCTCTGGGAGCGCTTGGTGCTCATCGAGGCCGGGCTGGTGGAGGTGGTCGCCGCGCACCGGCCCACCGAGGTGAGCATCGAGTCGCTCTTCTTCGCCAAGGACGCGCAGGCCGCCGCCAAGCTCGGCCATGCGCGCGGCGTGGCCATGCTCGTGTGCGCGCGCGCAGGGCTCGACATCGCGGAGTACCCGCCCTCTCGGGTCAAGCGCTCGGTCTCCGGCAGCGGCCGCTCCGACAAGGCGCAGGTGGCCCAGATGATGCGCATCATCTTGAACCTCCCGGAGGTCCCCAAGGCCGACGGCGCCGACGCCCTCGCCTGCGCCGTGACGCACCTCCAGCGGGCGGTCTTTCACCGGGTCGGCTGAGCTTTCCGGATTCCCAATGAATCCGGGCACCTGGAAGCGGCTTCCGGGGCCATCGAAGGCACCCCGACCTTTCCTTCAAGCGTAAGGAATCTTTACGGTTTTGCTTTGCATCTTTTGCCCCTGCCGCGCGTCTAATTGGCAAGAGCCTCGTTCGGGACTAGTGAGTTAACGAACGCGGACCCCTTCAAAACGTTACGGAGATCCATGCGCCTTTCGGTCCTTGTCCTCAGTGCCCTCCCCCTCCTCGGTCTCTCCCTGGCGTCCGCGCCGGAAGCCTCTGCCGACGGAGCGCCCGCCGCAGCCGCGGCACCGACGGCAACCGCCCAGCAGGTCGTCGACAAGGTCCAGGCGTTCTACGACAAGACCACGTCGTTCCAGGCGGACTTCGAGCAGGAGTTCACGGCGACCCTCCACAACAAGAAGACCAACTCCGCGGGCACCGTCACCTTCGTGAAGCCCGGGAAGATGTCCTGGCGCTACTCCAGCCCCGCCGGCAACCGCATCGTTTCGAACGGCACCAAGCTGCGCGTCTACGAGCAGGCGAACCAGCAGATGTTCGAGTCGCCGGTCGACAAGGCGCAGTATCCCGCGGCGCTCTCCTTCCTCACCGGCCAGGGCAAGCTCTGGGACACCTTCAACTTCGAGCTGAAGACCGGCGAGGAGATGAAGTTCCCCGGCGGCTACGTGCTCATCGGCACGCCCAAGGCCCCCTCGCCCGCCTACAAGAAGGTCCTCTTCTACGTGGACGGCGCCACCTACCAGGTTCGCCGCGTGATGATCCTGGACAACCAGGGCTCGAAGAACCGCTTCGACTTCAACAAGCCGCGCGTGAACACGCCGGTGGCGGACTCCGAGTTCGTGTTCGAGCCGCCGCCCAACACCAGCATCGTCAAGCCGTAGCGTCGTCGGGCGGAGCCTCCGCCGACCACAGTGCGAAGATGCCCTCGTGGAGCGCGGCCAGCTCGGTCGCCTGCGCGAGGGCTTTTTCGCGCGCGCGCGGGGCCCAGGGCTGGAGCTTGCCTTTGGAAGTTTGCCCGCGCCGATGGGCGATGCCGGTGATGGCGCCCAGGTACGGAAACAGCTCCGCCAGATCCTTGCGCCGGAGCTGCGCGAGATCGAGCTTGTCCTCCTCGGGCGTCAGGCGCCGCACGTAGAGCGAGGTGCCGGCGATGGACGATGTGCCGGCCAGGCGGGGACGCCCCTCGAGGCAGCGCGTCACCGCGTCGAGCACGCGAGCCGCCCCCGAAACGCTGCCGCCGGTATCCCGCTCTGCCGGCGCGCCGCGGCTGGGTTGGGCCTTGAGATCCAGCAGCCAGGGCGCGCGTTTTCCGGTGCAGAGTACCGCCATCCGGAAGCGTCCGACGCTACCGGTACCGGCGATCCGGAACGCGGCCGCCCGCGGCACGAAGCAATCGGCGGTCGGGCGCGTGGCCGGATCGAGGCCCAGGCGGAAGCGCTCGAGCACCGCCGGGAGGGTCTTCAAGATCGCCCCCGAGAGCGGCTGGTAGCGCGGTCCATAGCGGAAGCTCCCGCGCCGCGTGAGCCGTGACGAGAGGAGATCGTCCGTGGACCGCTCGGCCGCGCGCCCGAGCAGCGCCGTCACCACCGCCGGCGGACGCCGGGGCAGCGGCGTCAAGTAGCCGCGCAGGAAGGCTTCGCCGAAGCCGAGCGCGTTGCGCATCGAGAGCGCGAGCTCGTGCCGCGCCAGGAAGATGCTGGTGAGCGCCCGGAGCACGTCGAAGCGGTGCGGCGCCACCTCGGCCTCGTCGAAGTCGTTGAGCCCGAACACCAAGCGATGCTCCTTACCCACGTCGATCTCGTAGGCGCCGAAGTTCGCCATGTGCAGGTCGCCCACCACCACGCCCTCCCCGCCCGGCCCCTGACCGAGCTCGGGAAACTGCCGCAGGACCTCGAAGAACAGCTTCGCCGACCCGCGCAGGAATCCGAAGGGCGAGACGGCCATCCGCGCCTCCTTGTAGGAGAGCAAGCCGCGGTAGGTGCGGGTCTGGGAGAGATCGAGGGCGCGTTGGCGACGGGCAAGCTCGCGGAGGATGGTCACGCCAGGAGAGTATCAGGGGCCTCGATTCTGCGGTATGAACCGCCCGATGCTCCAGGCGATGCTCACCTGCCCGCAATGCCGGTGCGAATCGGTGTCGCTTCCGCACGCGCGGCTGGTGTGGGTGTGCGGCATCTGCGGAGCCCCGCGAATCCCGGTCGATCTGGCCAAGGACGCGAAGGCCAAGGCCGCGCTGGAAGAGCCCTCGGCGGACGAGCGACGCGCGCTCCTGGAAGCCCACCGCGCGGCCGCCCTCGCCGCCTTCTCCACCGCCGGGGTGGTGGCGCTGGTGCTCACCACCATCATCCCGTCGTTCTTCGCCGTCCTAGTGGGTGGCCATCTCGCGCTGCAGGTGTTTCTGGGCGCCCTCGCCGGCGGGCTACTGCTGCTGGCGATGGTGCTCCACGGCCGTGGCAAGAGGGCCCGGGCGCTCATCGCGGAACGCTTGCAGAGTGCATGGACCGCAGCGGCCGGCCGGGTGGTGGAGGCAAAGGCCGGGGCCATCACCGCCCAGGAGCTGGCCGACATCGTGCACACCGAGCCCGAGCGGGCCGAATCGCTCCTGGTGGCGCTCTCCGCCACCGATCACGTGCGCATCGCCCCCGGCGACGGCCTCGCCTTCGAAGCGGCGCGCATCGATGCCCCGGTCGCCGCGGAGCCCCTCGAAGCAGAAGAAACAGAAGAAGCGGAGCCGACGGCTCTCGCCAAGGAGCCCCGGCGCCTTCCATGAACCCTCAGGACAAGAAGCTGGAACGGAAGCGGGTGCGGCGTGCGCTCACCCACGTGGGTGGCGCGGTGGCCACCTGGGGCGACGAGCTGGCTGCGCAGCGCCTGGCGGAGGCGCTCGACGTGGCACCCGCGGAGCCCGGCCCCACGGGCGAGGCTCGCGCCTCCGGAGCGACGCAAGAAGGCGAAGATCCGGGCCGCGCCCACGTGCACGGCTTCCACAGCTACCCGGCGCGCATGCATCCGACGACCGCCGCGCGTCTGGTGCACGCCTTCTCCGAGCCGGGGGAGCTGGTGCTCGATCCGTTTTGCGGCTCCGGAACCGTGCTCGTCGAAGCCGCCCGGCTCGGCCGGCGCGCCATCGGCACGGATCTCAACCCCCTGGCTGTCGAGCTGTCGCGCCTCAAGGTGTCGACGCCCGACGAGGCAGCGCGCAAGGCGCTCCTCGACGCAGCCGAAGCGGTGCGGGCCTTCGCCGACGAGCGGCGCAAAGCCCGGGCCGGCGCCACCCGACGTTTCCGACCGGAAGACGTGGCGAGCTTCGCACCCCACGTGCTCCTGGAGCTCGACTCGGTGCAGGCGGGCATCGTGCAGCTGGCTCCGGAAAAGCTGCGCACGCCGCTCCTCCTGGTGCTCTCGGCGATTCTCACCAAGGTGAGCGAGCGCGCCGCCGACTCCGCCCGTTACACCGAGAAGAAGCGGGTGGCCGCGGGCTACCCGGCGAAGCTCTTCGTGAAGAAGGCTGCCGAGCTGTGCGCGCGCAAGGCAGAGCTCGCGGCGCTGGTGGAGCCCGGTACGCCGACGCCGCGGGTGTACCTCGACGACGCTACCGAGCTGCGTCACGGCAAGCGCGCCACCGTCGACCTGGTGGTGACCTCCCCGCCCTACGCGGCCACCTACGATTACCTCGAGCACCATGAAGACCGGCTTCGATGGTTGGGCCTCGATGCCCGCGGTTTCGAGAAGAACGAGCTGGGATCGCGAAGGCGCTACCGCGACAAGACCTTCGCGGAAGCGAAGGCGTCGTGGACCGGCGAGCTCCGGGCCGTCTTTGCGACCCTTCGTCGGGTCATGAAGCCGGGCGCCGATGCGGCGTTCCTGGTGGCCGACTCGGCGGTGGGAAACGATGCGCTGTGGGCCGACGAGCTCGTCCCTGCGGCCGCCGAGGCCGAGCAGTTCACGCTCATCGCCGCAGCGTCGCAGGATCGACCGCACTTCCACGCGCCCACCCAGGGCGCCTTCCGGCAAGCGCCCCGGCGGGAGCACGCGCTCCTTTTCCGGTCCGCCGCGGCGACCCGCAGGTAGCTCACCCAGCTTTACGAAGCTCCCGCAGCAGTGCTATGCGCTCCCGCATATGCCCACGATCGTCTTCGAACCGCCGACCGGAGCCCCCAAGACCGCGGAGGCACCGGAGGGTGGCGCCGTCGCCGACATCTGCGATGCCCACGACGCGCCGGTGCCGTTCTCTTGCCGAAGCGCCAGCTGCGGTACCTGCCGGGTCGAGGTGCTCGAGGGCGCCAACC
The DNA here is from genome assembly GCA_013141295.1 of Polyangiaceae bacterium. GTDB lineage: Bacteria > Myxococcota_A > Polyangia > Polyangiales > Polyangiaceae > JABFRG01. The sequence continues at coordinate 2,746 of JABFRG010001178.1, read as the reverse complement.
TGCTCCTGGCGCCGGAGGACGAAGAGCTGGACATCCTCGACATGTTCGCCGCGCCCAAGACGCACCGGTTGGCGTGTTGCGCCAAGATGAAGGCTGGTCCAGGGAAGATCCGCCTCCGCCCCATCAACGACTACTGAAGAGCCACACCCACGTGGCACGGAAATGACACACCCTCGCCGGGCGACGGGGGGCTGATCCCGTGCTATACGATGGCGAATGCGAAGCCATGAGTTCCTGGCCCGCCATATTGAGGAGAGAGCGATGAAGAAACTTGCTTGGTTCATCTCGGGTACCCTTCTCGTTGCGGCGGGCGGCATTGCAGCCGTTGCGTGCAGCAGCGATCCGGTCACGCCCCTTCCGAACGTCGACAGCGGCTTGAAGAAAGACGCCGGCGACGGCGGTACGGTCGACCCCGACGGCGGCGGCGGTGGTGACAGCGGCGGCGACGCGAGCTGCTTCGCCAAGCTGCGCCCCTCGGCCACCAACGGCGTCTTCTGCCCGAACCTCCCGCGCGACGGCGGCGCCGATGCCGGCCGTGGCGGCAACTGCGCCCCCAAGGAGACCTGCTGCAACGGTCAGCCCAAGCCCGGCGCCGATGCCGGCTTCGACCTGACGACCTGCACGCCGACCGGTACCGCGTGCGATGCGCCCACCGACACCACGCGCGTCGTCGACTCCTACGAGTGCACCGAGAACGACGACTGCCCGACTGCTGGCGACAAGTGCTGCATCATCGGCTTCCCCCGGGACGGCGGCGCCAACGCCAAGCCCTCCAAGGGCACCGACCGCTTCACCTGCTCGATCTTCAACGGCGAGTTCGGTACCCGCTGCAAGACCGCCTGCGACCCCACCAACGAGTTCCAGGGCTGCCAGTCGGACGCGGATTGCGCCGGCAAGACCTGCAAGATCGTCAAGCTCGGCCCCAGCGACCGCATCGAGATGGGCGTCTGCGAGTGAGCCCCGCGAGCGACCGCTGAGCGGTCTGCTCGAACTTCGAAGCCCCGGCGCCAAGGCACCGGGGCTTCGTTCATTTCACTTCTTCGCGTGGTCGATGACGAACTTCGCCATGCCCTCGGCGATCTCTTTCCACGACGGCTCGTTCAGGATCTCGTGGAACAGACCCGGATAGGGCACGAAGGTCTTGTCCTTGCTGCCCACCTTCTGGAAGAGCTCGCGGCCGCCCTCGAAGCTCGCCACCCGGTCGGCCTCGCCGAAGGCCATGTAGAGCGGCAGCTCGATCTTCGACGCGTGGGCGAAGAGGTGGTCCTGGGCGCGCTTGGCCTCCGTGAACCACCGCGCAGTGGCCTTGGGGAACACCAAGGGATCGTCGTCGTAGCCGCGGGCGCGTTCGGCGTCGTGGGTGAGGTCGGCGCCGTGGAGGCCCGAGGGTAGGCCCAGCGTGGGGTAGAGCTTCGAGGCGAGCTCTCCCGCCCAGAGCTTCACCTTCGGAACCGCCATGGCCAGGCGCACGAACGGTGCGCTGAGGACCAGGCCCTTCCACGGGTGCTTGTTGGGCTGGAGCTGCGCCTGGGCGGCGACGAGGCCGCCGAAGCTGTGGCCGAACAGGAAATGCGGCGCGTCCTTGGCGACCCGATGGAGCAACGCCGGAAGCTCGGCCACGTCGTCCATGTACTCGGAGAAGCGCTCGCAGTAACCGCGGCGTCCGGCCGCGCGCCCGTGGCCCCGCATGTCGAGGGCGACCACGGCGATGCCCATCTCCGCCAGCGCCCCGATGACGTGGTGATAGCGCGCACCGTGGTCGGCATAGCCGTGCAACAGGCCGAGCCCCGCGACCGGCGCGCCCTCGGGCACCGCGGTGGTGTAGTAGAGCGCCGGACCGTTGACCGCGCGGTCCGTGAGCGGCCCCTCATCGATACGAATCGCCATTGCCTCTAAGCTCGCCGTCAAACTGGGTGCCGTCAAGGGGAAGTGGTACCCTTCACACCGGTGTTCGCGCGCGTCGTCCTCACAGCGGGTCTCGTGGCCAGCGCTGCCTTTCAGGCGAGCGCACTGGCGTCGGCACCGGTGCCGCCACGGTCGCACGGGCACGCCGTCAAGAAGGACGCGGCACCCGAGACGGAGGCTCGCGCCTCCGGAGCGACGGGAGAGCGCAGCGTGGCGCCCGATGGGGCTCCGCTCCTGGGCACCATGGTCCAGACGCACACCGGCGAGCATCTCTTGCTCACCTCGAGCTCGCCCGCCCAGCCGCGCTTCGAGTCGCTGCTGCAAGACCGCGTCACCGGGCAGGCGCACGCCTTCGATCCGCGCCTCTTGGGGCTCTTGCGGACCCTCGCCAGCCAGCATCCCGGCGCACGCATCGAGCTGGTGAGCGGCTTCCGCTCGCCGAAGCTCAACGAGATGATGCGCAAGAAAGGTCACCACGTGGCCTCGCACAGCCAGCACTCGCTGGGGCACGCGGTGGACTTCCGCATCGTACCCGCCGGCGAGACCAAGGGCATGGACCCGCGCGCGCTCGAAAAAGAGATCCGCGCCCTCGGCTGGGACGGCGGCGTGGGAACGTACACCCTCGCCTCCGACTGGTTCGTCCACGCGGACGTGGGCAAGAACCGCCGCTGGAGAGGCTAGAGCGGAGGATTCGGCCAATACCTTCGCGGGGCAGGCAGCGGGACCGAGTAGGCACCCCCGGTTTCCCGGGGGCGCCTCTCACAGAACCGGACAAGTGCTGTTCACATCCGGCTCTTCGGGGCGCTGGGTTTTGACCCCCGGCGCCGGCCGGTTTACGACC
>JABFRG010001075.1 GCA_013141295.1 Polyangiaceae bacterium | reverse complement strand
CGGCCCCTTCCGCGCGAAGGCCGTGGAGGAGCGCAGAGAGACAGAGCGCCTGAAAGCGCCCCATGATGCTCGCGGGGAACGAAGCGGCCACGTGATCCGCCAGCGTCGTCGCGTCGTCCACGTCACCCTCGCGGAACGCCAGCTCCGCGAGCGAGGCCCAGGCGGCCGCCTCGATGCGCGGCCTCCGCTGCAGCGAGGCGAGAATCGAGGTCGCCCGCGCGAGCACCGTCTTGCGGTCACGCCGGTCGAGCGCGGCTTCCATCTCCGCGTGGAGGCGCGTCTCGACGTGGATGCGCCACATGCGAAGGCCGCCGAGCACCACGCCGAGCCCGAGCGCCGGCAGGGCGCGGTACTGCCCAGCGGTCATCCACACGTACAGGCAGAGCGCGACCGCCGCGAGCATGGCCCAGCGCAGAACATCCGGCGGTACGCTGCGCCGCGCACGGGCCACGGCGGCAAGATCGGTGCGACGCAGGTTCATGCGCGCCGACCCTCGCACTGGAGAGCCTCCTGGGCAATCCTTTCCCGGCCCGAACCGTGACAGTAAACACTGTCACGTGACACAACTGTGGCAAGCGCGACCGTGGCCCCGCCGTACAGTCCGGGGGCGATGGCAATCCTCATCTTCTTCGGGCTGCACTGGGTGACCTCGATCTTCTCCCAGACCTTCTTCTTGCACCGCTACGGCGCGCACAAGCAGTTCGCCATGTCCAAGGGATGGGAGCGCTTCTTCCACCTGTTCGCCTACGTCACCATGGGAGCCAGCTTCCTCAGCGCCCGCGGCTACGCGATCTTGCATCGGATGCACCACGCGTACAGCGACACGCCGAAGGATCCCCACTCGCCCGTGAACTTCTCCAACGCGGCGTCGATGATGCTCGCCACCAAGCACCGCTACGACGCCTTCGCGTACCGACGGGAAGCGCCGGAGCCCCGCTTCGAGAAGGACGTGCCGGACTGGCCGGCGCTCGATCGCCTGAGCCAGAGCTGGCTCGCGCGCATCGGCTGGCTGCTCGGGTACACCGCGTTCTACGTGGCCTTCGCCACCCACTGGTACCTGTGGCTGCTCTTGCCGCTGCACTTCGTCATGGGCCCGATTCACGGGGCCATCGTCAACTGGTGCGGTCACCGCTACGGCTACCGGAACTTCCAGAGCAGCGACGTCTCGCGCAACACCCTGCCCTTCGATTTCTTGACCATGGGCGAGCTGTTCCAGAACAACCACCACAAGTACGCCATGCGCTCCAACTTCGCCGTGCGCTGGTTCGAGATCGACCCCGCCTACCAGGTGATGCGCGTCTTGAACGTGCTCGGCATCATCACCCTGAAGCCGCTGCGCGAGCTCGATAGTCACGGCGAGCTGGTGCAACCCGGCACCGAGCCTGCAGACGCCGAGGACGCGCTCGACGCCGCCGCCGAGTAGTCAGACCGCGAAGATCTCGTCGAACAAGCGACGCATCTCCGCCCAGGAGCGCGCGTCGGTGGCCGGCTGGTAGAAGAAGCCCGGGCGCTTGAACGCGTCGGCGCCCGGGTTCGTGAAGCTGTGGCCGGTGTTGGCGTAGACGTTCATCTGCCAGTCCACCTTGGCTTCGCTCATCTCTTTCTCGAAGGCGAGTCGAGCCTCGGGCGGGATGAGCGGATCGTCGGCGCCGATGAGCGCCAGCACCTTGCCCTTGATGTTCTTCGCCTCACCCGAGCTGGGCGAGAGGCCGCTGTGGAATCCTACGACGCCGCGGAGGTCCGCACCGCTGCGCGCGAGCTCGTACACGGTGGTGCCACCGAAGCAGTAGCCGATGGCGGCGAGGCGGCTCGCATCCACCTCCGGGCGCGCCGCCAGTACGTCGAGCCCGGCGCGCGCCACGCCGCGCCACCGGCCGAGATCCTGCGCCAGCTCCCCGATGCGGCGCATGCCGTCGTTGACGGTCTTCCCTTCACTCCACATGTCGAGGGCGAAGGCCACATGGCCGAGCTTCGCCAGTCGGCGCGCCTTCTCCTTGATGTGCTCGCCGAGCCCGCCCGCGTCGTGCACCACCAACACGCCGGGCCGGGGCGCCCTCTGCGCGTCGTCGTAGGCGAGGAAGCCCTTGAGCCGGAGCTCTTCGAACGTGTAGTCGAGATCCTGTTCGGTCATAGGTGGGGGCCAGTGCACCACGACGCGGCAACGACCACAAATACCGGTTGCGACCGTGCGACCGATCGGTCATATGACTGGTCGGTCGCATGCCCAAGGAAACCTTCTTTCGCCTGCCGCCAGCGCGGCGTGACCGGCTGGTCGACGAGGCCATCGTCGAGTTCGCGGAGCGCAGCTACGTGGAGGCGTCGCTCTCGCAGATCGCCAAGCGCGCACGCATCCCCAAGGGCAGCTTCTACCAGTACTTCGAGGACAAGCTCGATCTCTACCGGTGGCTCCTCACCGACGAGGTGCCCCGTCGCAAGCGCGCGTTCCTGGGCGAGGACGGCGCGACCGGCGCATCGTTCTGGGAGCGCCTCGCGCTGCACATCGAGCGCGGCATGGCGTTCCTGGTGGAGCACCCGCAGCTCGCCCGCATCTCGGCAGCGGCGGCCGATCCGACGGCACTCCCGGAGGTGCGGGGCCTGCACCGGGCCATCTGCGACGCTGGCCTCGACGAGCTACGCGCGACGCTCGAGGAGGGGATCCGCAGCGGGGCGCTCGGCAAAGTGAACCTCGAGCTGGCGACGCGGCTCGTGGCCACCGTCATCGGGCCCGGGCTCACCGACGTGGTCCTGGCCGAGCTGGGGGCGGAGCTCCACGAAGTCCTGGCGTCCGACGATCTGCGCGCGCGACTGTCGGCCCGACGGCGACGCGCCCTCGCGGACCAGACCGTCGCGTTTCTCCGCAGCGGTTTGGGGGCTCCGGAGGACTCTCTCGCAACGCCGCCACGCGGCGGAAAGGCACGCGCATGAACAGCTACGATTTCACCGGGGAGGTCGCGTTCGTCACGGGGGGCGCGTCGGGCATCGGTCTCGCCGCAGCGCGAGCGTTCGCGCGGGCGGGCGCTGCGGTGGCGGTGGCCTGCCGGAGCGAAGATGCGGGGCGGACTGCCGCCGCCGAGCTCGAAGGTGCAGGGGCGCGCGCACTCTACGTCGCCACCGACGTGCGCGACGAAGGCTCCGTCTCCCGCGCGGTGGCCGCCGTGGTCGCGCGGTTCGGGCGGCTCGACTTCGCGGTGAACGCGGCCGGGGTGGGCGGCGACATGGCGCCGCTCGCCGCGACCCAGCAGCCGGTGTGGGACGAGGTCATGGCCGTGAACGCCCGCGGCGTTTTGCTCGCGATGCGCTTCGAGATCGCCGCGATGCTGGAGAGCGGCGGCGGCAGCGTCGTCAACGTCGCATCCATCTACGGCGCGGCCGGGCGCCCGGCGCACCACGCCTACGTGGCCTCGAAGCATGCGGTGGTGGGCATGACGCGCTCGGTGGCGCTGGAGTACGCGAAGCGCAACGTTCGGGTGAACGCGCTCTGCGCCGGCGTCACCGCCACGCCCGCGATGCAGCAGGCCGAGCGTCACGTGCCGGCGCTGGTGGCAGCGTTGGTGGCCGAGCATCCGATGGGACGCATGGGCTCGGAGGCGGAGATCGCCGACTCCGCGCTCTGGCTGTGCTCCTCCGGCGCGGGCTTCGTCACCGGCACCGCGCTGGCGGTCGACGGCGGCTTCCTGGCGGCTTGAGGCACCAAGCTACCGCGCGCGGGCGGCCAGGATTTCTGCGATGCCCTGGGCAACGGCGCGCACCGCCGGGCGGGCCGCGGCGTCGGGATGCATGGCGAGCCAGATGGGACGCGGGGGGATGTGGTCGAGGTCGAAGAGCTTCACCAGGCCGAGCTCCCGCTCGCCCCACGGCCCGGTGATGGCGCCCACGCCGAAGCCGTCGAGCACCGCGGCGAGCATGGCGGTCATGCTGCTCGTCCGCAGCACCACCGAGACCCCCGGGC
>JABFRG010000036.1 GCA_013141295.1 Polyangiaceae bacterium | reverse complement strand
GGTGGAGACCGGTGCGGGTGTGCGACCTCTTCTTCGCGTCCTGCCGCAACAAGTGGCCATAGCCGAGCCGCGCCACACGCCACTCGAGCTCGGCCGAGTAGCCCATGTACGCGGTGCCGTCCTCGGTGAGGACGTCCAGGTACCACTTGTCGAGGCGGAACGACGTCAAGCGTAGGCTTCCATCGGCGGGCAGGTGCAGATGAGCTTGCGGTCCCCGAGGGCGTTGTTGAGGCGCCCCACCGCCGGGAAGAACTTGCGGTCGCGGGTCCACGGCGCCGGGAAGGCCGCGAGCTCCCGGGAGTAGGCGTGCTTCCACTCGTTCTGCGTCACCGACTCGATGGTGTGCGGAGCGTGCTTGAGCGGGTTGTCCTCGCGGGTGAGGCGGCCGTCTTCGATGGCGCGAATCTCCTCGCGGATGGAGATCATCGCGTCGCAGAAGCGGTCGAGCTCGGCCTTGGACTCGCTCTCGGTGGGCTCGATCATGAGCGTGCCCGGGATCGGGAACGACATGGTCGGGGCGTGGAAGCCGTAGTCCATGAGGCGCTTGGCGATGTCGTCGACCTCGATGCCGGCGCTCTTCTTGAAGCCGCGCATGTCGAGGATGCACTCGTGGGCCACGCGGCCTTGCTTGCCGCGGTACACCACGTCGAAGTGCGGCGAGAGCCGAGCTGCGATGTAGTTGGCGTTGAGGATGGCGACCTTGGTGGCCTCGGTGAGGCCCTCGGCGCCCATCATGTGGATGTAGGCCCAGCTGATGAGGAGGATGCTTGCGCTGCCCCAGGGTGCGGCCGAGACCGCGCCCACCGCGTCTTTGCCGCCACCGCCGAGCACCGGGAGCTGCGGAAGGTACGGCACCAGGTGCTTGGCCACGCCGATGGGGCCCATGCCCGGACCGCCGCCGCCGTGGGGGATGCAGAAGGTCTTGTGCAGGTTGAGGTGGCAGACGTCGGCGCCGATGTCACCGGGGCGGCACAGGCCCACCTGGGCGTTCATGTTGGCGCCATCCATGTAGACCTGCCCGCCGTGCTGGTGGACGATCTCGCAGATGCGCTTCACGTCCTCTTCGAAGACGCCGTGGGTGGAGGGATAGGTGATCATCAGCGCACACAAGCGCGCCGCGTGCTGCTTGGCCTTGGCCTCGAGGTCGGCCACGTCGACGTTGCCGGACTCGTCGCACGCCACCACCACCACTTCCATGCCGGCCATGACCGCCGAGGCGGGGTTGGTGCCGTGGGCCGACGACGGAATGAGGCACACCACGCGGTCCTTCTGGCCCTGGGCTTGCTGGTACTTGCGAATCACCAGGAGGCCCGCGTACTCGCCCTGGGAGCCGGCGTTGGGCTGCAGCGAGATGCCGGGGAAGCCGGTGATCTCCGCCAGCGCGCCCTCGAGCTCGGCGAACACCTGGGTGTAGCCCTTGGCCTGATCGCGCGGCGCGAACGGGTGCAGGCGGTTCCAGTGGGCGTCGGTGATGGGCATCATCTCGGCCGTCGCGTTGAGCTTCATGGTGCACGACCCGAGGGGGATCATCGAGTGCGCCAGCGAGAGATCGCGACCCTCGAGCTTGCGCAGGTAGCGCAGCATCTCGGTCTCCGAGTGGTACGCGCTGAAGACTGCATGCTGCAGGTACTTGCTGGTGCGACGCAGGCCCGCCGGGAGCGCCGACGACCCGGCCGCAGCCAGGTTCTCCACCGAGAGCTTCGCGCCCTCGTCGCCGCCGAATAGCTTGAAGAGGTTCCGAAGATCTTCCGCCGAGGTGGTCTCGTCGACGGCCACCGTGATCACGTTGCCGCGAAGGTGCCGCACGTTGATGCCCATGGCCGCGCCGCGGGCCACGATGGCTTGCGCGTCGCCGTCGGCCTTGGCGGTGACCGCCACGGTGTCGAAGAAGTCCTTGGAGACGCCGAAGCCCAGCTTCTTCACGCCGTCCGCGAAGACCACCGCAGATGCGTGTACCTTCTCGGCAATCTTCCGGATGCCTTCGGGGCCGTGGTACACGGCGTACATGCTGGCCACCACGGCGAGCAGCGCCTGCGCGGTGCAGATGTTGCTCGTGGCGCGCTCCCGGCGAATGTGCTGCTCACGGGTTTGCAGGGCCATGCGGATGGCGCGCTTGCCGTTCGCGTCTTCCGACACGCCGATGATGCGACCGGGGAGGCGCCGCACGAAGTCGTTCTTGGTGGCGAAGTAGGCGGCATGGGGGCCGCCGTAGCCGAGCGGCACGCCGAAGCGCTGGGTGTTGCCCACCGCCACGTCGGCGCCGAGCTCCGCCGGGGGCGTGAGCACCGCCAGCGAGAGGATGTCGGCGGCCACGATGAAGAGCGCGTCTTTCGCGTGCACCGCGTCGGCGAGGGCCCGCAGATCGTGGATGGTGCCTTGCGTGTCCGGGTACTGCACCAGCGCGCCGAACACGTTGCTGGCGCCTTCTTCTTGCAGCAGCGCCGTGAGCGGGCCGACCTTCACCACGTAGCCGAGGGCCTCGGCGCGGGTCTGCACCACCTCGATGTTCTGCAGGTGGCAGTCGTCGGAGACGAGGAACACGTTCTTCTCGGCGCTCCCCTTGAAGGCGTGGGCGAGGGCCATGGCCTCGGCGGCGGCGGTGGCCTCGTCGAGGAGCGACGCGTTGGCGATCTCGAAGCCGGTGAGATCGGTGATCATCGTCTGGAAGTTCAGCAGCGCCTCCAGGCGACCCTGGGAGATCTCCGCCTGGTAAGGCGTGTACTGCGTGTACCAACCGGGGTTCTGGATGACGTTGCGGAGGATCACCGGCGGCGTCACGCAATCGGAAAAGCCCATGCCCAGGTACGACCGCGCGACGCGATTGGTGCGACCCAGCTGGTCGGCGAGCGCGAGCAGCTCGGCCTCGCTCTTGGGCGCGGGCAAGTCGAGAGGGCGCGCGAGGCGAATCGACGCCGGCACCGTCTGGTCGATGAGCTCCGCAACGCTCTTGGCCCCCACCACCTCGAGCATCTTGCTCTGCTCGGCTTCACCAGGACCCACGTGACGAGAAACGAACCGATCGGGATGAACCAAAGAAACAGCCATAGCCGAGGTTCTAGGACGAAACCCAACCCCGGACCATGGCATTTAGAACAGGCTCGCGTCGCCCATTCCTCCCTCTTCACCTCACCCCCTGCCCCTCTCCCTAAAGGGAGAGGGGAGCCCAGAAAAGCAGGCGAAGCCCCTCTCCCTTCAGGGAGAGGGGTTGGGGTGAGGTGAGGTGAGGTGGCTTTAGCGTCCCTTAGGTCACTGCCAGGTGTTGGCTGCGGGAGGCGCCATGCCGCCGGTGTCGCCGTTGATGGACTTGGGGTCGGACTGCATGCGCTGCTGCTTGATGCAGTGCCAGTCGCTGCCGACCTCGTCGCCGTTGAGGCCGTACTGGCCGTCGAGCTCTGCGACGCCCTTCTCTTTGCCGGGCTTGTAGACGAAGTAGCCCTTGCCGGTGGAGTTGGCGGAGGGGCCCACCAGGCCGACTTTGTGCTCGGTCCAGGTGTAGTGGTAGAGGTTGCCGGACTTGGTGCCGGTGAGCTCGCCCCAGGCGCTGCCGTCGGCGCGCTTCCAGCGGCCCGCCACGGTCTCGCCTTCTTCGACGAGGTGGAGGTAGCCGAAGAGCGGGTGGAAGTAGACGCCGGTCCAGCTCTCGCCTTCGGGCATCTCGCCCGCCGTGACCTGGGCGGTCTTCGGGGCGGTGCCCCCACCGCAGGCGGCGGCGAAATAGGTCAGTCCGACACCGAGGAACGCGAGGGCTGCAAAACGGCGGATCATGGCGCGAAGTCTAGACCTCCGGGAGAGCGGCGCCAAGACCAAAGCACCGACGTTTGACGTGCAGCGGAATCGTCGTGTATCGCCGTTGTATGCACCGCGCACCGAGCTCGCTGGTCGTCCTGCTCCTCCCCGTGCTCTCCGCCACCGCGGGCTTCGCCTGTGGGGGCGGAGAGCACGGGGAGGAGC
>JABFRG010000130.1 GCA_013141295.1 Polyangiaceae bacterium | reverse complement strand
ATCTCGCGCAGGTGGCGACCTCGCCACGTTCGAAGGGCACCGCGCGCGTCTCCTGGCGCTGGCGTACCGAATGCTGGGAGACGTAGGGCGCGCGGAGGACGTGGTCCAGGAGGCATGGGTGCGCTGGAGCGGTCGCGAGACCGAAGCGCATTCCTCGGTGGGGTTTCTCGTGGCCATCGTCACCCGCCTCTGCCTGAACGAGCTCGACTCGGCGAGGACGCGGCGGGAAGAGAGTCGAGGCGATCGCCTGCCGGAGCCAGTCGCCCTGGAGGACACGCCCTTCCATCGGGTCGAAGCGGCCGAGCACCTGTCCATGGCGTTCATGGTGCTCCTTCAGCGGCTCACCCCGGCGGAGCGCGCGGTGCTCTTGCTGCACGACGTTCTCGACTACGACCATGCACGGATCGGCGCGCTCCTGGGAAAGACCGAAGGAACCAGTCGCAAGCTGCTGGAGCGCGCGCGCGGCCACGTTGCCACCGAGCGGCGCCTTCTCGAAACGTCGCCGGAGATGCACGCGCGGCTGCTGGAGGCGTTCATGCGCGCGGCCTGGACCGGCGACGTGGTGAAGCTGACGAGCCTCCTCGCGCCCGATGCGGTCCTGATCACCGACGGTGGACCCGAGGGCAGGCGCACCACCGGTATCCGCAACCTCACCGAGCCGCTCCTCGGCGCCGAGCGCATCGCCGCCTTCGTGGCGTTCATCACCTCGCGGACGGTGGGCATGCTGACCGCGGTGGTGCGACGCCTCAACGGCCAGCCGGCGATGGTGCTGTACGTGGATGGCAAGCCTTTCGCGGCCATGCTCCTGGGCGTTGCGGAAGACCGCGTGCACCGGGTGTTCTTCCATGCGGACACCGCGCGCCTCGGGCACGTCGGCGCCCTCGAGCCGTCAGCCCCGCTGGTAGCGGGTCACGGCGCCGTGGACGAGGTTCGGGACCAGCGGACCGCGGAAGCCGCGGCGCGAGAGCTCCCGGACGATCAAGACGTTCATGCACCCATGCCCCACGACCGTGAGGGTCCCACCCGATGAGGCGAAGGCGCGCTCGAGGCGGTCGACCACCCGCGTGGCGCGCAGGCGCGCGGCGGTGAGCGACTCCACACCGGCGGATCGTCCCAGGAACCACGCGCCGCGGGCGAGCACGTCCCAGGCGCCACGGGGTAGCCGAATGCCGCGCACGCGCATCGGAGGCAGGCGCGCTTCCCGGAGCTCGGGCCAGGCCTCGGTGGCAGGACCGGGCGCCGCAAGGGCGCGCTCGATACGCGCGACCGTCTCCAGGCCCCGGCGAAGCGTGCTCGACAGCAGTAGATCGCTGCGCGACGCGAGCTCCACCAACGTAGCGTCGGGGGCGACGTCGGGCGCCAGAGGTACGTCGTCGGCGTCCTCGAGGGTTCGCGCATGCGCATCGGCATCGACCCATGCCGGCCCCGGATCCTCGGGGCGGAGGTGCCGAGCAAGGTGGAGGGTGTGCGTGGGCATGTCGCTCTACGTCTTCCGGGTCCGCGGGCCGAAGCGCGCGAGGTAGTCCTCTACGGCCCCCACCAGGCCCACGTCACGGGCCGCCTGTTCCGAGAGAAACCACTTGTGCTCCAGCACCTGGCAGTAGATCTGCGCGGCATCGGCGTCGTCGTCGATGAGCGGTGAAAGGCGGGCGGTGGTGACGGCGAAGCGCTGGCCTCGCCAGGCGTAGGCGGCCACCGAGAGCGGCACGCTCTGGTTGCGCTCGCGGCTCATCTCCGCGCGCATTTCGCGGATCTCGTTCAGCATCAGCTGCGCCTGGTGCTCCTCCACCGAGAGACCGGTGAGGCCGTGAAGTTGGTGCCGGTGGTAGTTGCGATCGGTGACCATCGTCCGGAGCCGGAGCCGCGATCCCTCGGCCTCGGCCACGAGCTCCACCTCGGAGACGGTGAAGCCGAGCGCGTTGAGGGAGCGGATCCGCTCCTGCACCCGCCACGTATCGCCGGGAGCCAGCACCTCTTCCCGGGTGACCTCGCGCCAGAGACGCTCGTAGCGCTGGCAGATGAGGGCGCCGGTGCGAAAGGGATCGAGATCCGAGGTGGAAGCACCGCTCGCCTGCAGATCGACGAGCTCGCCGGCCACGTTCTCCTCGAGAATGAGAAGGTCCTGACGACGTTGCCCTTCGCTCAGTGAAGGGTGCACCTCCGAGGTCTCGGCATCCACCAGGTAGGCCGCGAGCTCCCCGGCGTCGCGCAAGAACAGCGTGTTGGAGAGGGAGCAATCGCCCCAGTAGCAACCCGCGAGGTGCAGCCGCACCAGGAGACCGGCCATCGCATCGAGCAGGCGGTTCTGGTATCGCTCCAGGCCGCTGCCCCGGAACATCGTGCGAAAAGGCAGCGAGCCGTCGAGAAACTCGGTGATGAGCGCGCCCACCGGCTCTGCGCCCTCGTCCGCGCTCCCGACGGCCGATAGCCAGCCCACCGCACGCACCGTAGGAAGCCCACGCTCCTCGGTCTGGAGCAGGGTCGCGTACTCCTTTGCGGCAGCGGCGGCCGTGGTCAGCTTCACCGCGAAGATCCGCTGGTCGTAGGAGACGAACAGGACCTCGTGCCGCGAGATGCCCCGCTCCAGCTCGAGCACGCGGCCCGAGAGGGTCGGCCACTCGGCCACCGGATGGCCCCACGGCAGGTCGAGAAAGTCGGGAGCGCCGGCGCGGAGCTGGGCTTTGAGGACGGGCACTCTCACCGGACGCAGTATGCCCCGTGGCGAGGGTCCGGTGCCACCGGCGCGACGCGGCACGCCCATTGCGTACTGGCCGGGCATCATGACGCTATCCGCGACGAAAGCCCGGAAATCATGGGCTCGGAGCCCGAAGGCTCCGCGCAAAGATCGACGTGTGCAGGCAGGTCTTGCGGGCCACCGGGCGGGTCTGCGCTCCAGGATGGCCTTCGTATGTCTGGTGGCAGGGGCCGCCGCCGCCAGCGGCGCCGCGTGCGTCGACGGCGACGTCCACTTCGACGTGTGCAGGGATCGCGCTCCGCTCGTGGCCGCGCCGATCCTGGGCACGACCCTCGCCGACAAGCAGATCGCGCTGAGCTTCGACGATGGTCCCGGAGACCGCACTGTCGAGCTCTCGCAATACCTGGCCGGCCGCGGCATTCGCGCCGTGTTCTTCGTGACCGGACGCAACCTCGCCGCGCACCCCGGTGTGCTCGCGCAGCTTCGCGCGGATGGGCACCTGGTGGCGAACCATACGCAGAACCACCCGGACCTCACGACCCTCGCCGCGCCGGAGATCGTGAGCGAGCTGACCCAGGCCGATGCGCTCATCGGCTCGTTCGTGGACCAGGGACACTTTCTCTTCCGCGCCCCCTACGGCGCGTGGAACGCCTCGGTCTACGCGGCGCTCGCGCCGAGCCCGATGAACAAGTACGTGGGCGCGGTGGGCTGGGACATCGGCAACGCGACGGTGCCGGGTGTGTCCGGCGCCGACTGGGACTGCTGGCAGAACCTCGACTACACCACGGCCCAGTGCGGTGATCTGTACCTCGCGGAGATCACCACGAAGCGTCGCGGGATCACGCTCATGCACGATCCCTTCGGCACCGCCACGGTGGGCCGCGGGCACACGGTGGACATGGTGAAGTACCTGGTGCCGCGACTCACGGCGCTGGGGTTCACGTTCGTCCGGGCCGATGAGGTCCCCGCCATTGCCGCGTTCTTCCCGAAGCCGCCGGTGGACGCGGGGGTCGACGCACCACGCGACGGCGCCATCGATGCCGTCGCCGACGCGCACGACGCGGTCGCCGAGGCAAACGTCGACACCGGGACCGACGCATCGCCGGATGCAGCCGACGACGCGGCAGAAGCCGATGCCGGGCACGACGCGAGCGCGCGAGACGCGGCTGGCGATTCCGGCGATGGCGGGGTGCCGACGGCCGATGCCGGTCCCGACGCTTCCGCCACCCACGACGCGGGCGCGCCGGTGAGCGGAAACGACGGC
>JABFRG010001207.1 GCA_013141295.1 Polyangiaceae bacterium | reverse complement strand
CGCCGCGAACGGGCGTCGCTGAGACAAGGAGACCGCATGGCGCTCATTCGTGCTGGGACCTGGCGCATGCCGAAACCACCGCCGCGCAGCGGCTTCGTTCAACTGAAACGGAGTGGGTTCGCCGGCCGGTTTCTTAGGCGCGAGGGACCCCTCTGCCACCTCGTTGGGATGACCGCGGAAGTGGTTGGCCCCCCTGTTTCTTCGGGGCTCACCCGCGCGACACGTCGCGCGCCATCGCCGCCGCGATGCGCTCGGCCCACGCGGCGTACGCGGGCGGCCCCGGATGAAAGCCGTCGGTGGCCATCGCGGAGGTGTCGAGGGAAGCGGTGAAGTCCAGAGGCACGAACGACGCGGAGCTTCGTTGTCCCACGTCGGCCCGAAGCGCGCGGTCGAAACGTCGAGCGCGCGCGCCGAGCGCCCAGCGGAGCGGCTGCGGCAGCGCGGGAAAGCGCGACACCGGCGGCAGACCCGAGTGCACCACGTGGCGTACCCGAAACTTGGTGCGCAGGAGCGCGTCGAGCTGGTGCTGCTCCTGGCGCCATGCGGCGAGGCGACGACCGCGGATCACGTCGTTGACCCCCAGCGCGACGACGGCCACGTCGAAGGAGAACGATGGAGCTGCGGCGAGCCGCGCCAGCGCGTCGCGGGTGGTGTGCCCGGTCGTCGCCCAGAGCTTCCACGAGACCTCACGCCAGGTCGAGAGTGCCCCCACCAGCTGCCCCGCCAGCGCCTCGCGCTGCTCCCGTGCGCCCACCCCGGCGGCCGATGAATCGCCGAGGATCAACAGCGAGAGGGGTGCGCCCACGCCAGCACGCCCCTCGCGCGGGCCCGCCGCCTCCGGCAGCTGCGGAACCCTCCAGCGAACGTATCCGCCTTGCGCGACGAGGAGCGGCGCCATGCATGCGGTGAGGAGGTTCGCGGGGTCCAGCGACATGGCGGACATGGTACTGCAGCTTCATCAAGTTGGCCCATCCACCGCGAAGGCGAACGATGTAGAGAGGGCGAATGTACACGCCCCCCATGTTCCAGGCGAAGGACGAGGCCATGCTCCTCGAGCTGTGCCACGCGCACCCGTTCGGCATGATCGTCGCTGAAGGCGCCGGTGGCGCGCCGGAGATCGCGCATCTCCCGCTGGCCCTCGTGCGCGGAGCCGATGGCCAGCTGGAAGTGGTCACCCACGTCGCGCGGGCGAATCCGCTAGCGGCGCTCGCAGCCAAGGGCGCCTCCATGACCGCCGTGTTCCTCGGCCCCCACGGATACGTTTCCCCCACGTGGTACGCGGAGCCCCGCGCGCAAGTGCCCACCTGGAACTACGCGGTGGTGCACGCCGCGGGCACGAGCGGCGTTCTGAGCGCGCAGGAGCTGCGCGCATTCCTGGACGCCCTGTCCAGGACCTTCGAGGGTTCGAGCGCCGATGCCTGGCGCGTCGACCTGCTGCCGCCGGCGCTCATGACCGATTTGATGCGCGGGATCGTGGGCATTCGCATCGCCGTCACGAGCCTCACGGGCAAGCTCAAGCTGAGTCAGAATCGGAGCGAAGAAGACCGCGGACGCGTCGTCGCAGCCCTGCGCTCTCGCGGGACTTCGAACGATCTAGCCATGTTGGCGCTCATGCCGAAGTCCGGCGCGTAGCCACGTTTCCGCGCGCGCGGGGGGACGCGCCTTGATACCCTCGACCCATGAAGTTCCGCGAGATGCCGGTGGCGCCGGGCGGCGAAGGGTTTCTGGGGCACAACGCCGCGTTCCGCAACGATCGCATGGGCACCTTGGCGCTGCTGACCCAGCGCACGGAGCCGGTCCTGCGGCTCACGCTGCCGATGCCCGGCGTGCAGGCGATGGCCGTGAACGATCCCGATACGGTGCAGGAAGTTCTCGTGGAGAAGGCGAAGAGCTTCGGCAAGTCCGACATGCTCCGCTTCAGCCTGTACAACCTGGCCGGCGAAGGCCTCTTCACTTCCAACGGCGAGCTCTGGCGCAAGCAGCGCAAGCTGATGGCCGCGCTCTTCACGCCGCGGGCGCTGGAAGCGTATGCACCGGACATGGTGGCCTGCGCCAAGCGCACCGTCGCCGGGTGGGCCGACGGCCGTGAGCTCTCGCTGCACGCGGAGACCACCCGCCTCACCATGGGCGTCGCCGGCAAGACCCTCTTCGACGCCGACACCTTCTCGGACGCCGACGAGATCGGCCACGCGCTCACGGTGGCGCTCGAGTGGACCGGATGGATCATGGGACGCCCGCTGGCCATCGGACACGTGACGGTGCGGCGAGCGCTCGAGAATCTCGCGGAGCGCTTCGAGGGCGACGGGGCCCGCGGCAGGGTGCGCGGCGTGATCGAGGCGGCGATCGCCCGGCTCCACGGCCCGGTGGCGCTGCTCGGCAAGCGGGGCGGCGACCTTGCACGCGCCGTCGCCTTCCTCGACGACCACGTGCAGAAGATGATCGACGATCGCCGCCGTGCCGGCACCCGCGGGCGCGCCGACCTGCTGAGCCGGCTCCTCGAGGCCCACGACGAGGACGGGACCGGGATGGACGATCGCCAGGTGCGCGACGAGGTGCTCACGCTCTTCGTGGCCGGGCACGAGACCACCGCCACCAGCCTCGCCTGGACCCTGTACTACGCGTGTCGCAACCCGGCGCTGTATGCGGCGCTGGAGCGCGAGGTGGACGCGGTGGGAGACAGCCCGACGGTCGCCGACTTGCCTCGCCTGGACCTTTGCCTCCGGGCCTTCAAGGAATCGCTGCGCATCGCGCCGCCGGTCTACATCTTCGGGCGCGACAGCCGCGAGCCGGTTTCGGTGGCCGGGTACGATCTGACCCGGCGCACCAACCTGCTCATCTCCCCCTGGGCCCTGCACCACACGCCGAGCATCTGGCCCGATCCGGAGCGCTTCGACCCCGACCGCTTCTTGCCCAAGAACGAAGCCGCGCGGCATCGATACGCCTACTTGCCCTTCGGCGCTGGCCCGCGCGTGTGCCTCGGCAATCACTTCGCGTACATGGAAGCGCAGCTCGCGATGGCGGTGCTCCTGCGTACCTATCGCTTCGAGCTCCTGGGCGAAGAGGAGCCCGAGCCCTCGGCGACGCTCCGGCCCAAGCACGGCGTGCGCGTGCGGGTGCGCCTCCGCGATCACGCGCGCACCATGGCCGGCGCCGCCGTCCTCAACTGAAGGAGGTGTCACGTTCGCGTGGGCTATCCGGTCTTCAGGATCTCATGCGCATCTTCCTCCTCGGTTCCACCGGTCGCACCGGCGGTCACATCCTCGACGTCGCCCTCGCTCGGGGTCACGGCGTCACCGCCTTCGTTCGCTCGCCGGGCAAGCTCACGGCTCGGGCCGGTCTCACCATCGTCGCCGGCGATCCCAAGGATCCGCAGGCTCTGGCGGAAGCGTTGCCCGGTCACGACGCGGTCCTCTCCGCCCTCGGGGCGCCGCCGCGGGAAGCCCTCAGGCCCAGCACGCTCATGACCGATTTCGCCCGGAGCACGGTGCGCGCGATGCAGGAGGCCGGCGTCCAGCGGCTCGGCATCGTGTCGGCGGCCGTCCTTTTTCCGGAGGAAGGGCTCTTCTACGCGTTCTTCCGCTGGCTGCTCCAGCACCACGCGCGGGATCTCCAGCGGATGGAAGACGAGGTGACGCACACCCGCCTCGGATGGACCATCGCACGTCCGCCGCGGCTCGTGAGCTCGACGGAGGATACCTGCCGGGTCGCCACCGGCGCGCTCCCACCCGGCGGCCGGGTGGCTTCGTTCCGGGCCACCGCGACGTTCCTGGTAGATGCCATCGAGCGTGGTCGCCACCTGCGCGAGATCGTGGGGCTGGCCCGATGACCGGCCGCGATGGCGACCTCGCCACGTTCGAAGGGCACCGCGCGCGTCTCCTGGCGCTGGCGTACCGAATGCTGGGAGACGTAGGGCGCGCGGAGGACGTGGTCCAGGAGGCATGGGTGCGCTGGAGCGGTCGCGA
>JABFRG010000888.1 GCA_013141295.1 Polyangiaceae bacterium | reverse complement strand
CTGGGAGCCCTTGCCGCTGGGCTTCGGCGCCTGCGCGGGCCGCGGTGGGGCCTTCGGTGCCACGGACTTGGCGGCGATGGGCGCGCTTGCCGCAGGCGGAGCGGGTGCAGGCGGCTCCGGCGCTGGCACTGGCGTGGGGGCAGCGGCCGCGGCCGGCAGCTGCGGTTTCGAGCCGTGGGCGGCCATCACCTGCGTGCGTCCCGCGTTGTTGGCTTCCGCCGCTGGCTGCGGTTCCGGAGCCGGCGCCAGCGGCGCGGTGAGCGGCGGCGGCGGGCGCGACGAGACGATGGCGGCGGTGCCCACCGACGCCATGAAGCTGGTGGATCGCGTCTTCGGGCCGTCCTCCGCGGGGGCCGGCGCTGGCGCTGGCGGCGGCTCCGAGCGCTGTGGCGTACCGTCGGCGTTGGTCGCGCGAATGACGAAGCGGCGACGGGTCCGCGGGTCCACCGCGCGGTACCCCTCCTTCAGCAGATCGATGGAGAAGTCGCCGAGCGCGCCCTCGTCACCCAGGGCAGTCCGCGCCTGGAGCAGCGCTTTGTGCCACGAGTCGGCCATGAACGTGAAGGACTTGGTCGCGGCAGGATCCCCGGCGACGGAAACGTCGACTACCCACCGCATCGGGGACTCTCGCACAATGGCCTCACAGCGCCTCTACCTTCGCACCTACCCTGGGGGGTCGGCAACCGGTTCTCGGGGTTCACACAAGATCGCGCGACGCTGCGGGTCCGTTCAGTCCGACCGCAAGCCGTCGGACGGCCGAAGCCAGGCGGCGTACAGAGCCGGCAGAATGGTGGCCAGCAAGCAGATGACGATGGCGATGCCGCCAGTGATGAGGAACTCCGTCGGGCGCACCTCCACCGGCAGCTTGGAGATGAAATACACCTTGGGGTCGAGCGGGAAGGCGTAGGCCCCGAGGCCCTTGCACCCGAGGAAGCCCAGCGCCAGGCCCAGGCTCGTTCCCACGAAGCCGGTGATGCCGCCCTGATAGAGGAAGATGCGCAGAATGGCGCTGTCCTTGGCGCCGAGTGCCTTGAGGAGGGCAATCTCCTTCCGCTTGTCGAGCACCACCATGATCAGGGTCGCGACCACGGTGAAGGCCGCCACCACGATGATCAGCGCCAGCACGAAGCTCATGCCGATCTGCTGGATGAGCAGCGCGGTGAACAGGCCGTGGTTGAGCTCCTGCCAGTCCATCGTGTGGTACACGCCGTTGGCGAGCACCTTGTCGATGTTGGCGGCGATCTCCCGGGCGTGGTCGATGTCGTCGACCTTCATCTCGACGCCGGTGACGCTGTCGCCGTTCTCGTAGAACGCCTCGGCCTCGTAGAGGTCGGTGTACACCAGCTTGGAGTCGTACTGGTCGAAGCCCGCTTCGAACACGGCGATGACGCGGAACTGCTTGGCGATGGGCGGCTTCTGGCTGCTGCCACCGAAGCTCATGCCCACCATGGGCGATGTAATCTGCACGCAGTCGCCGATGGTCACCGCCAGCTGGGTGGAGAGCGATTTCCCGATGATGAGGCCCGGCAGCGCGGCCACTTGCTCCGGGCTCTTGCACGGGTCCGGGTCCACCGAGGCGGGCAGATCGTCGTCGTCCGGGAGCTTGCTGGTGAAGCCGCCGTCCGGCGTGGTGTCGCCTGCGGGGGCCGGGGGAACGGCGTTGGCCACCGCCGGCGCACCGGCGTCGAGCGTCGCGGGAGCCGCGCCCGCGTCGAGGGCGTCGCGATCGCGTCGGATCTGATCCTCGATGACGTCCAGGAACGAGCCCGCGTCGCGCTGCTGCAAGTCTCGCAGCGGCGAGGACGTCCCGTTGGCGGCAGGGGTGTTGGGCTTCTCCGGCGGCTTGGCGCCGGGCTTGCGAAGGCCCTCCATGGAACCGCCGACGATGTGCTTCGGGAGGTCCAGCACCTTGGGCATCAGGTCGGGATCGACGCCCTTGAGAAGCACGCCGGTGGCGGTGCGATCGCCATGGGTGACCATCATCGGATTGATGATGAAGGGGGCGACGCCGGTGACGCCGGGCACCTTCTCGACCTTCTTCATGACCTCGCGATACTCGCGGAACTCGAGCGAGTACTTGAGCACCAGCACGTGCGCGTTGACCCCCAAAACCTTTTCCCGGAACTGCTCCTTGAAGCCTCCGGTGACGCTCATCACGATGGAGAGCGCAGCGACCCCGAGGGTGACGCCGAGGGTGGAGAAGAGGGTGCCGACGGAGACGAAGGCGCGCTTCTTCGAGGCAAGATAGCGAATGGCGATGGTGAGGGGGTAGCCCACGAGTGGTCCGGCTACCTACCATGCCCGCGGCCGAGCCCGCTACCCGGGGCGTCGCGCGGCCCCGGATAGGCCTTGCTGGGGTGGGGTACGGATGATCCACCGAGATACCGACGGTACCGATGGACTCCGATTTCCCCGCCGGGCCAAAACGGGTTAACCTTTTCCACGAGCGCTTCGCTCCGCTCCTCTTCGAATGAAACCCGGCACCCCTCCCTCCACGCTCGTGACGTCAGAAAGCGACCTGCCAGGCCACCTGTCAGGGGACCTCTCGGGGGAGCACTCCGCGGTGTCGCGCCCATCGGATCGCATCGTCGGATCCACCATCGATGGCCGCTACGTCATCCAGAAGGTGCTCGGCGAGGGCGGGATGGGCGTCGTCTATCTCGCGCGCCACGCGCTCATCGACAAGCTCGTGGCGCTCAAGGCGCTCCGGTCCGATCTCTCCTCCGACAAGGAGATCACGACGCGCTTCCTCAACGAGGCGCAGGCCGCCTCGCGCATCGGAAGCCCGCACATCGTCGACATCTCCGACTTCGGCGTGCTCCCCGGCGGCAGCGCGTACTTCGTCATGGAGTACCTGCGTGGCGAGAGCCTCGCCGATCGCCAGGCGCGGCTCGGGGTCTTCTCGGTGCGCGGTACCATCCACATCGGCAAGCAGGTGGCGCAGGCGCTCGCGGCCGCGCACGACGCCGGCATCGTCCATCGCGACATGAAGCCGGACAACGTCATGCTCATCGACCGGGGTGGCGACCCGGACTTCGTGAAGGTCCTGGACTTCGGCATCGCCAAGGTGAACTCCCAGGCGACGCGCCTCACGCGCGCCGGCAGCGTGTTCGGAACGCCGCAGTACATGTCGCCGGAGCAGGCGGCGGGCGTTCCGGTGGACCATCGCTCGGACATCTACGCGCTCGGCATCATGCTCTACGAGATGCTCAAGGGCGGCGTGCCTTTCACCGGCGACAACGTGATGAACATCCTGAGCCATCACATGTTCCATCCGCCGCCTCCGCTGCGCGACGGGAGCCGCTCCGATCTGCCGCCGGAGCTCGAGTCGATCGTGATGAAGTGCCTCGCGAAGAAGGCATCCGAGCGATACATCTCGATGGGCGAGCTCCTCGCCGATCTCGACGCTTTCGAGCGGGGCTTGCCGCCCATGGCGACCCACGAGCTGCTCGCCGATCGCAATCGCTTCATGGCGCCGCCCACCAGCTTCCCGAGCGGTCCCCGCCCGGTGACTGCCACGGTTCGCACGCTGCCTCGTATCGCCGGTGGTCGCCTCCCTTGGGTCCTGGGCGGCGCGGCGACGCTGCTGGTGGCCGCCTTGGCGGTGACCCTGGTGGTCGTGCGATCGCAGCGACAGAAGGAAGCGCTGGCAGCCGCCGCAGCCTCTGCCGCGGCCGCGTCGTCGACGCCTTCCGCGCCGACCACCGCGACCCCCTCCGGTCCGGCGGTGCGCCTCGTGGTGGTCAAGGTGAAGCCCGAGACCGCGCTCGTCACGTTCGTGGGCGGACCTCTCGATGGGTCCCAGCGGGCGGTGCGCAACGGTCAGGTTCAGGTGGAGGTCGCAGAGGGCCATCCGGTGAAGCTCCGGGTCGCCGCCGATCGCTTCGTGGAGCAGAACATCGCGGTGCAGGCCAGCGACGAGGGGCTCTCGGTCGATCTGCGCCCCGTCAGCGGCGGCGCGCCCAC
>JABFRG010001239.1 GCA_013141295.1 Polyangiaceae bacterium | reverse complement strand
TCCCCGAGGCACCCGAAGCGCCCGCGGCCCCCGGAGAAGGCGCTGCGGTCGCCGCCGGCAGCGAGGTCGGAATGGGTCGCCGGTCGCCCGGGGTCGCGAGGGCCACACCAGCGGTCGTGATGACGGCGACCACGATGCCGCGTCCATGGATCGTGCGTGCGAAATTCATGGCGCGACGATACGCGCGACCCTTGCGGGCGGCAACTCTGCGCTACTTACGCTTCTTCCAGCCGTTGCCGCCGAAGTTCTCGGCGTGGCTGGGGGGTGGCGAAGAGAAGGCCTCGCCGCGCACGCAGCGAAATCCGACGCCGGGCACCTGGTAGTTGTAGACTGCAGCGGCCCGGTAGGTGATGGCCATGCCGCCGAAGGAGCGATTCCAGGCGCCGCCCCGGAGCGGGTGCATGGGCGAGCCTTCGTTGCGCACCAGCGGATCGGTCACGGCGGCAGACGAGAACGTGGAGAGCGAGTCTTCCACCCACTCCCACACGTTGCCCGCCAGATCGTGGAGCGCCGCGCCCTGCCACAGGCGGTCGCCCTTCGGGTGCGCGCCCACCGGCGAGGGTCCGCCCCCGTGGCACCCCACGTCGCCGCCGGCCTTCGAGCGGGGCGCACCGAACTGGGTGAAGTCGGCGTGCTCGCAGTCGGGCTCCGGCGCGTTCCCCCAGGCGTACTTGTTCTGCTCCGGACCGGTGGCTGCCCACTCCCACTCGGCCTCGCTGGGGAGGCGCTTGTTCACCCATGCACAATACACGCGAGCTTTGGACCAGCTCACCAGGTTCACCGGATAGTCCGGATGGTCCGGGTACATCGAGTACGGGTCGTGCTCCCAGGGCAGCTTGCACACGTCGGCCTCGACGCAGCGCTTGTAGGCGGCCACCGTCACTTCCGTCGCGTCCATGCAGAACGCATGGGTCAGGGTCACCCGGTGCGCCCCCTTCTGGCCCTTCATCATGGTGAAGCCCTCGGGGGGCGTGGCGGGGATGGAGACCTCGCCGGTCGCGCATGGCCCGTTTGCGGTGGGCGCCGCAGTTGCCGCAGGCGCCGTTGCCGTCCCCGAAGCCGCCGGTCCGACACCTTCGCCCCGGGCCGATGCCACGCCCAGGGCTCCGCATACCGCCAATGCCGCTACCACGCCTCTCCGCATCGCCGCACTCTACGGCAGCACGTTCCGGCACACAAAAATCCGGCTTGCGCCGACCCGATCGCCAAATCAGCCCGCCCCGGGAACCCTGACATAAGGCTGTCATCGGGCGGGGCTACACCCTTCTCATGACCACGCCCCAATCCCCCATCGCCCGCACCATCGCCACGTACTTCGACGCCTGGAACGAGACCACGCTCGAAGGCTGCAAGAAGAAGCTCGACGAGGCTTGCACGCCGAACGTCGCCTACCGCGACCCGGTGCACACCTGCTCGGGAACCTCCGAGCTCGCCACTCGCATCTTCCGTTCGCGCGACAATGCTCCCGACTACCACGTCGAGGTCTCCACCACCGTGGATGGCTACGACCGCACCTTCCGTTACGGCTGGCTGTTCGTCTTCGGCGGCGGCGTACACCGGCTCCCCGGCATCGACGTGGTGGAGGTCGACGCCGACGGGCGAATCCAGACGCTGGTCAGCTTCTTCGGTCCGGTCGTCCCCCGCGCCGAAGGCGAAGCGCTGCGCGAAGGCCCGCGCTGGACCCTCGCCAGCGCCGTGCCGACAGTCTGAAACGACTCGCGTCTCCTTGAGCGGCGCGCCGCGAGCGGATACATCTGGTTCGTGCTGCGCCGCGCTCTTTCGCTCGTTCTCTTGCTGGCCTGCGCGGCTCGTGCGCCCATGGTCCGCGCAGAGCCAGCGCCGGCTCCGGACCGCGCGCGGACGCTCTACCTCCTGGCCCACACCCACGAAGACGCGGGGCGCACCGACGACGCCCAGCAGGCGTGGCGCGCGCTCGTGTGTCAGAACCTCTATCCGGTCGCCGCGGCCGGCGCGATTGCCCCCAAGCCGCAGGACAACACCGCAGAATACTGGCGCAAGTACCGCGAGCGATTTCACGATCCGCGGGCGCTCGCGAAGCCGAGCGCCGAGACGCGGTACGTGGAGATCTACCCCGATACCTGCGAGCCGGCAAAGACCACCGACGCGGCGTTGCTGCCCAAATACCTGGCCGAGGCGTGGTGGCATATCGGCAACTGGGAGCTCGAGGGGCGCGACGTGGCGAGCGGCGTCGTTCCCGGAGAGCCGGAGAGCGTGTGGGGGCTCGCGCGGGCCGCCAGCGCATACCGGCATGCGGCGCAGTTTCCGCAGTCCGCCGTCTACCCGTTCGCGCTCTACAAGTACGCCACCACCCTCCGGAAGCAGCAGCGCTACGCCGCCGCAACCCAGGGGTACGTACAACTTCTGGCGGCTCCCGGCGAAGGTGCGCTGGCCTTTCGCGACGCCGCGCTCTCCGGCCTCGCCATCGCACTCACGTATCCCGACTTCGAGGGACCGCGGGCCGACGCGCCGTACATCGCGAAGCCCGACGTGATCGACGTCGAGAGCCCGGCCAAGGCGGAGAAGGCGCTGCGGGTGGCCATCACCCGGGTACAAGACGCGGCCATCGTCCCTCAGGACCGCCCCTGGACCATTGCACTTTACATGCGACTGGCCCGCACGTTCGTGCGCCTGGGGTTTCACGAAAACGCACTGGAAACGTTCTCGCTGGTGCTCGCCAAAGCTCCGCTGGCGCCGGAGGCCGGGACGGCGAGGACGGGCGCGGCCGAAGCCGAATTGGCACTGGTGGAAACGTTTCGGCCCAGGACGCCGGCGCATCGCGCCCAGAGGGCCCGCGCGCTTCGTGCGGCGCTTTCGCTGACCGAACTGTCGGACCAGAGCGCATGGGCCAAGGCCAACGCCGGCGACGCGAAAGTCGTCTTCCTCACGAAGTCCCACGCCGACGGACATCTTCTGCTGATGATGGAGATCGAGCTCACGACCGCGCTCGACGCGAAGAAGGCCGCCAAGTCCACGAAGGACACGCGGATGAGCGAGGAGCACTGGTCCGACGCGAGCGCCGCGTACCTGGCGACCGTGCAGTGCACCCGGGCGGCGCTGCAGTTGAGTCCCGATAGGAGTGATGTGCAAGCGCTCCGGGAGATCGGCAATCAAGCCCAGCTCGAGTACGAACGGATTCAAGGGCTCTTGAAGCGTCCGGTGGAGACCGTGCCATGACGCGAATTGCCTCCTACCTCGCGTCCCTATCCGTGGCCGTGCTCGCCTGCGGCGGCCATGCGTCGACCGCGCCGGCAGCTCCGACCGTCGCGACGACCAAGCCGACGCACCTCCGTGCGCTGGTCGAGATCGACATCGCGCCCGACGTGCACCCACCGCTGCCCATGGGTCACTGCACCTCGAAGCCGTGCGTCTCGGAGGCACCGACGCCCTCGCCCGAGTATCCGAACGATACGGAGAGGGTGATTGCCACGCTTCGACGACAGTTCCTCGCCTGCTTCGAGAGCGCCGCGGTGCACGCATACAGCTTCATCGTCGTCGTCGTCGTGAGCGCCAACGGCGAGGTGGACGAAGTAGAAACCCACGAGGACTACGGAGAGCTGCCCCGCGCCGCCCGCGAGTGCGCTTCCCGCGCGCTCAAGCGCGTCACCTTCGAGCCCCCCATCGGCGGCTCCGCGAGGGTCGTGCTCACCCTCCACTTCCGCCCCCAGGAATAGCAGGACGAACGTCCTTATCCGTGCAAGGTGCACGTACGAGAGTGAGCGAAGTTGGACTCCCCCCGCTCGGTGGTGCCCTTGCTCCCGAGCGTCGAGGGTCGCGCGCTCGCGAATGATTTTCGTTCAGCCCTTACGCGCACCAAGCACGCCAGCTCTCGGGAGATGCGCCGAGATACGGTGTGTCGCTGTCATGCTTGCTGCGCTTGGGGGGGCATGAACGAAAAATCATTCGCAGCGCGCTCACTTCCTCATCAACGACTCGTGGCGTACACGG
>JABFRG010000463.1 GCA_013141295.1 Polyangiaceae bacterium | reverse complement strand
CATCGCACCGGGCGGTCCGAGCGCCAGCAGGCGGCGATCCGTTCGTGCGCCGCCTGCTGGCGCTCGGACCGCCCGGTGCGATGTTCATGACCGAGCTCCCGCCCGCGAGCGCGTAGCCCGTCGTAGCGAGATTTCGCCGAGCCGTCGTCGAGCCGCGGAAGATTGGGGTTCTTCGGCGGCTTCTTGGGTGCCATGGGAGCAGCCGTACCAGGCTCCGGGGCCGCGCGTCAGTTCTTCGGTACGAACTTCTTGTCCTTCATCGCGCGAAAGTAGGCGACGAGGGCGTCGAGGTCGGCGTCCTTGAGGTCCGGGTGGGCCGGCATGTTGCTGAAGCGGAAGGTGCCGGGGTTCTTGATGTAGGCGCGAACCTGTTCTTCGGGCCGGTACTCGAGGATGTTCTGCGGCACGTTGAGCTCCGGGCCCACGCGTCCGCCTTCGCGGTTGATTGCGTGGCACTTGAAGCACTGGTCGCGAAAGATGCGGTAGCCCAGGGCGGCCGGCGCGCCGTCCGGGAGCGGCCCGGGGCTGGTGTGCGGATAGGCTTCGTCGAAGCGCACCATCTCGATCTTGGCCAGCTGCCACGGTCGCGGGTGGGTCTCCAGGTTCTTCTGCTCGGGCTTGCTCCACACCACATAGAACGGCGCGGGGTTGGCCTTCTGCGGACCGATGGGCTCCCAGCCGGCGACGTCCTGATCCTCGAACGCCACGTAGGCGCCCTCGTCGGTGGCCAGGCTGCCGCGGAAGTAGGCGGCGTAGCCGTCTTTCGCCCGGAGAATGAACTCCTTCTGCTCCAGGTCGGGCACGCCGGCGAAGCCCAGCTGGAGAACGCGCTTCAGCGGCAGCGCGCGGAAGCGCTTGTCCTTGTTGTAGTAGGGATCGTAGCCCTGGACCTGCTCGGGGGCGATGTCGTGGGCGAGGCTCTTGAGGGAGAGCGAGCGCAGCTCCTTGCCGCCTTCGACGAAGGTGAGGACCGCCTGCGGATCGTCTTCCTTGGCTTTGCTGCACGCAGCCGTGACCGCGGCAAGAGAGACGGCGAGAGCGAGAAAGCTACGCATGAGTGGCCCGCACGTCCGATGCCGGTGCCGGCTCCGGGGCTTCGGCAACCAGCCTTAACACCCAGGGAACGAACAGCACGTAGTACAGGACGTCCGGCACGAGCCGAAGCCCGTGACCCACGTCGAGACGCGTGGCGAACAGGATCACGTCGAGGCCCGCCCACAGCACGTACTGCAGCCCCACGAAGCGCACGAGCTTGCGGGCGAAATCGCCCTGGGCGCCGGGCATGCGGCGGACCCGCAGGGCCGCGTAGCCGGTGAGCACCCCGAGGAACAGGAGCTCGTAGGTGAGGAAGGTAGCCCGCGGCGACGACGTGACCCACGGCACGGTGGCGCGAAAGAGCTGGGAGAGGAGCGGAACGATCCACGCGAGCACGAACCCGCGCCCCACCGACAGCGCCGAGCCATCCCACTCGGCCGCCAGGAAAAAACGCATGTCGCCGAGGATGACGAAGGTGACGCCGCAGAAGGTCGCCCAACCGGTGCCTTCCTTGACCGGTGTCAGCGCCCCGTTGAGCCCGGCGTCGGCCGCGATGAGGAGCGCGAAGGCCACGCCCCACACCCGAAAGAAGCCGCGCCGCTTCGCCGCCAGGACGAGTACGATGGGAAGCACCAGCCAGGGGAGACCTGGCAATATCCACGGGCTCTTGGAAAGCGACTCGAAGGTCATATGGCTACGGAAGCGGAACGTGAGAAAGCGCGGGCGAGTGTGGAGCTCCTGGCGCGTCGCGTGGCACGCGTACCTTCGGAACTAGCACGCGCGACGCTGCCGCCGTCAACGGAATTGCCGGATCTGCGCGGGGCGACGCGGTGGGTGGTGAGCGGCATCGGCGCGAGCGAAGGTCCGGCGCGGCTCCTGGTGAGCCAGCTGCTCTCGCAGGGGCTCTCGGCGCGCTTCCTCCCGGTCACCTCGTTCCTCTCGAAGGAGCCACCGACGGGAGATGTGCTCGTGGTGTTCTCCCAGCGACTGTCGCCCAATGGTCGCATTCCGCTCGGGGCCGAGCACCGGCGCCGCTTTCGCCACGTGCTCCTGGTGACCAGCCTCGACCCCGAGACCGATGCGCGTGCGGCCGAGCTGCTGGAAGCCGGCGTGCGCCTGCTGCGCCATGGTCCGGTCGACGAGGACGGGCTCTTCTTGCGCGTCTTGGGGCCGGCGCTGGCGGCCCGGATGTCTTTGTATATTGCATGTGAAACGGCGCGCCTGCGTGGAGCGCCGGAGCCCGCCTGGGCGGCCCGTCTCCCGGAGCTGCCCAACGCCGTGGAACAGGCCTGGACCCGCGCGGGCAGGCTGGATCCGAGCTGGCTCTTCGGGCCCACCGCCATCGTCGCATCGGGCGACGACGTGGACCTGGCGCCGGCGCTCCGCACCAAGCTCCTGGAAGCGCTCGGCGTGGGCGAGCCCGTCATCTGGGATCATTGCGGCCTCGTGCACGGTCCACTGCAGTCGTTCCTGGAGAGCCCGCGGCTCCTCCTGGTGCTCGAGAGCCACGCCGAGCCGCACGGCGCGTTCCTGCGCGAGCGCCTTTGCCGGGTTCTCCATCCGGACCTCCATCGGGTGCACGTGCTCGAGGCCACGCTGCCGCATCCGCTGGGGCTCTTCGAGCACGCAGCGGCCATGGACACGCTCGTGGTGGAGGCGCTCCGGGCGCGGCCCCGCGATCTCGGCAACTGGCCCGGCAAGGGTCAAGACGCGCCCATCTACGCGCTCGATGGCACCGAGCCCGCGCTCTCCGCGAATCCAGGCTGAGCTGGCGCCCGGGAGGGGCCTTGCGGTCAATTGTCGCACCCGTGCTTCGCGGTGGTTCCCAGCGCCGCGGGTGTGTCATTCGTAGGCAATGAACCGAAGCGCCCTCCTCCTCCTCGCGGCCCTGCTCTCGCTCGCTGGGGTCGCGTGCTCGTCTTCCAAGACGACCACCCCCGCCGCCGATTCCGGCACCACCGAGCCGCCCACCTGCAAGCTCATCTTCGAGCGTTGCCACCCGCTCGACAAGGGCGCCGGCGAGATCCACGAGTGCCACGAGCTGGCCGAGGACACCGCCTCCACCGAGGCCACCTGCGCCGCCAAGAAGGACGACTGCTTCGCCGCGTGCTCCGCCGATGCGGGCGCGGGCGACGGTGGCGCCACGGACGCCGGTTCCGACGCCGACATGCACGACCACTGAAGCGCGCCGCGCTTCAGCGCTTGGCGATGCGCGTGATGAGCCGCTTGCCCTCACCGAGGTCGGCGAACTCGAAGGTCACCGCATCGCCCGGCGCGAGATCCTTGAGCTGCGCCGCGTCCTTCGGCTCGAAGGACATGGTCATGGCCCGCATGTAGCCAGGGATGTCCTCGTGGGCGATGTTCACGTAGGCGCGATTGGGCCCGAAGGACTTCACGATGCCCTTGGCGCTGAAGGTCTCGGCGGCCGCGGCGGAAGGGGACGTCGCCACGGTCGCGGATGCGGCGAGGCCGGTGAGGAGGGCGACGACGAGGGCGAGACGAGGAAAGGAGCGCACGTTCTCAGTATAGGGATGTGAGCCGCTTCGGCCATGCGGCAACCTGCCGCACCCCGTTTCAGCGCCGCGGCGGCGTGCGCCAGGCGGAAAACCAGCCGCCGGTGAGGACGTCGAGGGTGGTCTCCGCTTCCAACAGCCGCAGCGCGGCTTCTGCCGAATCGCCCTCGCGGGCGTCGAGCTCGGCCCGCTGCCAGGCGAAGAGCGCCTCCAGGGCGCGCAAGGCCAGGCGACTGCGGAGCTCGACCCGCTCCAGGCGAATGCGCTCCACGCCCGGCTCTTCGTCGACAAAGGCCAGGCGATCCAGGCGCCAGGTGAGGCGCCCCTCCATGTAGAAACGCGCGCCCAGCGTCGCCGACGTGCGCGCGGTGTCGTCGGTCACGTCGCTCTGCGCTTCTCGGGCGTCGTCGGTGCGCGCGGCCCGCACCCGCACCTCGGGCAAGAGGGCCGAGAGGCGCGCCCTTCGAATCATCGCGTCCAGATGGGCGTCGTCGGTACCCAGGCCCGAGGTTGCCCAGGTGGCGCGCACCACTTGCCTCGCAAGCCACGACGAGAGGGAGAAGCCCCGAGCCGTGACCACTCGGGTCGGCCCCTCGGCAAGGGTCGGCCGCTTGGCGATGCGGTCCCAGGGAATGGTGAGCTGGGCCACCACGCCGGCGTCCATGACGCCGGGCGTACCGACGTCGGGGACGGAGCGAAACATCAGCACCGAGAGCTCGGGGCCCGCCGGCGCTGCCACCGGATCGCGAGCGACCGTGGAGACCGTGCGGGAGAGCGAGGGAGGGGACCAGGGCGCAGCGGCGGCCAGCGCAGCGACGAGCGTGAGTGCGAGCATCATGCGGAACCTGTCAGCAACCGCCGTACCGGAGGCCGAAGCAGGTCCTGTCGCGCACATGGCGCCCGCTGCCGGTGTCCCGGACAGAAGGACCCCTGTCTCCCGCCGGTTCGAGTATCCTCCGCGCCGATGCGCGTGGAAATCGTCGAGAGCGTGACCGAGCTCGGGCAAACCCTGTCGCTACGAAAGCGGGGCGACGCCTACGACGTCATCCTGGGCAACGTGGTGCTGCTGTCGTCGGCGGCGCTGGAGACGGAGATCGCCTTCGGGCGTCTGGCGGAGCGCGCGACCAAGGCCCGGCGGGTGCTCATCGGGGGGCTGGGCTTCGGCGGCACCCTGCGGGGGACGCTGGCGGTGTGCGCCCCCGATGCCGAGGTGCTGGTGGCGGAGAAGCTCGAGACGCTGGAGCGCTGGCTGCGCGGTCCCTTGGCCCACCTGGCCGAAGAATGCTTGCAAGATGCACGCGTTACCGTGCTGCGCGACGACGTGGCGGAGGTCATCGCGCGCGAGCAGGAGCTCGACGCCATCTTGCTCGACGTCGACAACGGGCCGGCCTGGGCGTCGTTTCGCACCAACGCGCGGCTGTACGGTCCCGAGGGCCTTCGGCAGGCGAAGGCCGCGCTGGCGCCGGGCGGGGTGTACGCGGTGTGGAGCGGCTACCCCGCCGATGCCTTCGTGGGCGTCTTGCGGCGCGCTGGCTTTCAGCCGGAGATCGTTCCCTTCGAGGAGCGCGGTGTGCTCCGCGCCCGGGCCTACCTCGGCACAGCCACTACTGGCTCGCGCACGCCTTGATGGTGGCGTCGTCGGTGAGGAACTTGCAGGCCCCGTCGAACGCCGCGCAGGCGTCGGCCTTCGCAGCCTTGTAGCAGTCGATGAGCTGACGACCGGTGATGGTGCAGCTGGCGGCCTTGGGCCAGGTTCGGATGCAGGCCGCGCGATCGTTCACGGTGATGAAGAGATTGGCGTGGGTGCCCGACTTGCACTCGTACTTGGTGCCCGCAGGATCGCTCGTCACCGCGGCGAGGGTGTCGCACATGGTCGTGATCTGGTCCCCCGAGAGCGTCGCCGGCGCGCAGTCGGTGACGTTGCCGGCGCAGGAGCCGCCTCCGCCGCTGCTGCTGGCCGCTCCGGAGCTGCCGCCGCTGCTGGAGGTTCCTCCGCCGCTGGCACCGGAGGAGCTGCCGGTATCGGTGCTGGAACAGGCGAAGACCAGCGAAGAGGTGACGACGACGGCGAAGAGAGAGAGAGCGTGTTTCAAGGGACCATCCTTCGAAAAGAGAGAGCGAAGCGCTCTCGCAGAGAGGATGGACGCCCCCCTCCGCCGCTATGAACCAAAGCGACGGGGCGCGTTCTTTTCTCGCGTCAGGCGCCGGGGCCTTCGGCCAGATCGCACTCGAGGTGTACGCGCACGCCAATCTTCTTCGTGGGCGCCAGCTCCAGGCCGCCGAGCTCGCTGGCCACCGAGCTCCGGGACCTCATGGCCGCGGGCTGCGCTCCGCCGTAGGGAAGGTGGGAATGCACCGGACCGCGATCCGAGAGCTCCTCCTCCCGCACCGAGCGGATGCGCACCACCTTGACCGAGAGCGCCGCGGCCAGCGCCTGGGCCTTGGCGAGAGCTCGGGCCGCGCACTCGCCCAGTATCGGGGAGGGCGCGCGGGACGCGCTGCGATAGTCCCACTCCACGCCCGAGAGCGTGGCGCGCTTGCTCTCTGCGACGGCGTCGATGACGTCGGCCACGCGCTCCACATCCTTCACCAGGATGCGCACGCGGTAGGTGACCGAGGACGATCGGGTGAAGAGCCCGCTCGACACGTCGAGGGTGGCACCTTCCAGCGAGACCGCGTCGGCGGGGATGCCGCGTGCCCCCAGGCTCGTCACCAGACGCCGCAGCTCCTCGGCCTTTTCGAGCACCGCGCGATCCGAGAAGAAGCGGTCGGCGGCGAGCGCGACGCGCAGGATCGCCGCGGTAGGACGTACGTCCTCCCAGGCCTCTTCGGCGACGACGAGACGGGGCGGACCATCGGGGGCGGCTTCGTTGGGCATGCTCATGCCCGACCAACGCCGCACCGCGCCCTCTGATGACAAGAAATCGTACGAAAGGGGGCGAGCTACGGGCGCGCGCCGCGCGTGAAGACCCGGGATGCGCTCAGTGGGCGCCGACGTTGCTACCCTTGGGCTTGGCGTTCCAGAGGCGGGTGGCGAGGAGGAGCCCCACCACGGCCACCGGGAGCATGGCCATGGGCCAGCGCTGCCAGTGCTGCGGATCGGCGGCGTAGGGCGCGTCGGCCTTGGCGTCGGGGAGGGTGGCACCGAGGATCTTCTGACCCAGCGCGCCGCCGAAATAGACGAAGCCGTCGATGATGCCCACGGCGATGCCGGTGTTCTTCTTGCCCGCGAAGTCCATGCTCGCGGTACCGGAGAGCATGCCGTGGACGCCGATGATGGCGAAAAGCATGGCCACCTCGACCCAGCCGACGGCGGAGCTTCCTAGGGTGAAGAACGCAATGACACTTCCGCCAACCATGACCCCGTACAGCAGCGCAGCAACCGGGCCGCGCCGAGCTTGGAAGAGGCGATCCGAAACCAATCCCGCAATAACCCCGCCGAGGATACCCGCGATGCAGTTGAGCATGCCCCAGTGCTGGTAGAGAAAATCCTGCTTTCGACCCACCGCAGAAGCGAAGGGTTTGTAGGTGTCCATGATGCCCGTGCGAAGGAAGCCGGAGCAGAACTCCACCAGCGTGATGGTGATGATGGCAGGGTTCTTCGCCATGCGCGTGACCACTTCCACGAGTGACAGCCGCTCGCCCTCCACCTGGCCGTCGCCCAGGTCGAAGTCTTTCTGGCCGGCTTCGCCCGGCGTGTCGCGCACGAGCAGTGTATCGACGACGGCGAAAATCATGAGGATGCCGGCAGGCACGAAGAAGGCGAAGCGAACGTCGAGATGCTCGGCGATGAACTTCGACCAGTCGTAGGCGAAGAGCAGGCCGAGGGAGATGAGGATGCCGAAGATGCCGCCGAAGGTGCCGCGCTCGCGCACGTGGAACCAGGGCGCGTTGATCTTCACGATGGAGACCGCGCCGAAGCTCTGAAAATACATGTTGATCGCGTAGAGCACGGTGAGGACCGTGACCACGTTGAAGTCGCCGCCCTTCTTGAGCACCACCAGGCCCATGGCCAGGTTGGCCACCGCGGCGCCCACCGCGGAGAGGATGATGGTCTTGCGGCCACCGAGCTTGTCGGTGAGCGGCCCGTTGAGCAGGAACGAGAGCCCGTACACCAGCTTGCCGATGGACGAGATGTTCGAGAACTCGTGGTAGCTCAACGCATGAATCGTCGTGTCCGTGCAGACGTTCAGGTTGTAGCGACCCATGTACAAGAAGGCGTAGGTGAGCCCAGCGGGGAGCCAGTTGAGCACCCGCCTGCGGCGAAATGCCCGGGAGTGACCGAGATCTACCCGGGGGAGGCGGGTAACCACGATGCCGATCACCGCGAGCAAGATCAGGATGGGCAAGAGCTCGGAAAGCCACGGGGGGAGCGCCATACAGCGGCGGAGCTTACACCAACAAACCCGCCGGGCTTCTTGGTAAGATTCTCGCCGTGCACCCGGAACCCTACGGAAACGGCCAAAATCGCGGCCCCGCTCGCGGCGACGACGTGGCGCGCCCCACCAAGGAACAGCTCGAAGTGCTCTCCCCCATGGAGCGCATCGCCTTCGATGTTGCCGACGTGTCACTGCGTCGTTTCACCCCACTCGCCGTGGCCTACAACCTGGTGGTCATGGGCGGGCTCATCTGGAGCTGTGGCGGCCGGCGGCTCAAGGTGCACGGGCTCGAGAACCTGAAGGGGCTCGACAAGGAGTCGAGCATTCTCCTGGTGGCCAACCACCGCTCCTTCTTCGACTTCTTCGTGATCAGCTCGGTCGTGTACTACCGCACCCAGCTCTCGAAGAAGATCCTCTTCCCCACCCGCTCCACGTTCTTCTACGACAACCCCATCGGCCCCGCGGTGAACCTGGCCATGAGCGGCATGCGCATGTTCCCGCCGGTGATGCGCGACAAGAAGAAGCTGCCCTTCAACAACTACACGGTGGATCGCTGCGTGGCCGAGCTGGCGCGTCCTGGCACCGTGCTCGGGATGCATCCCGAGGGCACCCGAAACAAGGGGCCCGATCCCTACGCGTTCTTGCCGGCGCACCCGGGGGTGGGCCGCATCGCGCTGGGGGTGCCCCACTGCCGCATCGTGCCGGTGTTCGTGCTGGGCATGGGCAACAACCTCGCCAAGGAGTTCGTCGACAACTGGTCGCGGCCCCAGGAGACGCGCATCGATCTGCTCTTCGGACCGGAGGTCGACATCTCCGACCTGCGCAAGCAGACCAATCGCGCGGCCACCCAGAAGCGCGTGGCCGATCGGTCGCTCGCGGCCATCAAGAAGCTCGCCCACCAGCACCGGGAGCTGGTGGGCCACCCGCGGAGCGAAGCCACCGCTCCATGAGGCACGCCGATCTCCTCGCGCAGATTCCCCTCTTCGAGGGCCTCACCCCGGAGGACTCGGAGGCTCTGGGCGCGCGCCTCGAAGAGCGCAAGTACCCTACCGGCTCCACGGTGTTCGCCCGCGGCGAGCCCGGCTCCGCCATGTACATCGTCCACTCCGGGTGCGCGCAGATCTTCCTGCCCGGCGAGGACGGAGGCCCCCGGGTGGTGGTGAAAGAGGCGCGGGCCGGCGAGTACTTCGGCGAGCTCTCGCTCTTCGACGACAAGCCGCGCTCGGCCAGCGTGTGCGCCACCATGGACACGGTGCTGCTCGAGCTCACCCGCGAGGTGTTGGTGGACCACCTGGGCAAATCGCCCACCGCGGCCATGGCCGTCCTCGCGGAGATGGCCGAGCGCCTCCGCGAGACCAACGCGATGCTCTCGCAGCGCGCGGCGAAGGACGTGGTGAAGGAGATCGAAGAGAACCTCACCTTCGGCCAGCGCATGGCCGACAAGGTGGCGGAGCTCAACGGCAGCTGGGCCTTCATTCTGATGCTGCTCCTCTTCACCTGCGGCTGGGCCGCGGTGAACATCGTGCTGCCGCATCCCTTCGACGGCTATCCGTACGTGTTCTTCAACCTGCTCCTGGCGGTGCTCGTGGCGCTCCAGGGGCCTCTCATCGTCATGAGCCAGAATCGCCAGACGCTGAAGGACCGCGCGCAGGCGGAGACCGACTTCCGCGTGAACCTCAAGAACGAGGTCGGCATCGAGAACATCCGCACCGAGGTCAGCGCCTTCCGCGCCGAGACCACCAAGCGGCTCGAGGTTCTGGAGCGCTCGCTCCGGGCCGATCGCGTGCGCGCCGAGGTGCCCATCAAGCGCCCGGGCGGCCCACTCACCCGAGAGTAGCCACACAACTGCGCCATTGTCGCGGTTCGCAACGGTCGTTGCCGTCTCGGATAGCGTCAAGGTGGGCGTTTCGAGATACAAAGGGCTCATGACGAAGCCCGTCCCTTGGATTTTCCTTCTCGCGCTCTCGACCTTCGCCTGCTCGGCCTCCACCAGCTCACGCGTCTCCACCATCAACGGCCTCAAGGGCGACGCGACCGCGGGCAAGAGCGTGTACACGAGCAACTGCGCGAGCTGCCACGGTAGTGACGCGAAGAGCGGCTCCGCCCGAGAAAGCCTCCCGTCGAAGAGCGCCAGCACCGCCTACGCGCAGATCATCGACGGCAAGGGCAGCATGCCGTCGTTCGACAACCTGAGCGACCAGGACATCGCCAACGTCTGGGCCTACGTCCAGTCCTTGAAGTAGGGCCCTCAAGCTTTCGGGGGTCGAGCCGTTCTCCGTTCGAGGAGGTGGTTCGATGCTTCGGATGCCGTTGAAGTGGGTGGGCGCGATGCTCGCGACGTGCGTGTGGCAGGTGGGGTGCCAGGGGCAGGGTGCGCCTTCGGGCTTCGCCGAGGCGAACCCATCCCCTACGCCGGCGCCGGTGTATGTCGACGAGACGCCGCCCGACGCGGCCAAGCCGCCCGGCTCGAGCGCCCCGGACGCCGGAAGCCCCGACGCGGGCGACCTCCCCAAGCCGCCCGTCACCACCGGACTTCAGTACAACGGAGCCATCGGCTTCGATCGGAGGCTGCCGTGAATCGTCGTCATCTTCAGCACGCCGTTGGCTCGCTCCTCTTCGCCGCCGCGGCCCTCGCCGCGCCCCACGCGCACGCGGCCCCGGCCGGTGAGCGGGTGGAGATCTCGAGCCCCATCTTCCCCAAGACCAGCGTGCTCTACGCGCGGGAGGGGGCGCTCTTTCCGGCGACGTTGGCGGAGGAGGAGGCCATGGCCCACGACGCCTCGCTCACCTTCGAGCCGCTCCTCGTCTCCTGTCAGCCTACGCACCCGACCATCACCCTGGCCACCGCTTCTTCGTCGCCCACGCCCGCCGAGCTGGTGACCAACTACGCCGAAGTCGCCAAGTGCGCATACGAGACCTACACCGCGAAGCCCTACTGGATTCCCCAGTTGGTGAGCGACGTCGACATCTGCGCCACGGAGCTCGGGCCCGATTGGGCGCTCCCCAGCGAGGCCGATCTCGCTTCGTTCACCGAGGCCGACTTCTTGTTCATCGCCGACACCCTCATCGGCGCCGCCACCGGCACGTCGAACTGGGGAACGTTCTACTTCTCGCTGGGCATCTTCGTCCGCGCCGCCGACGGATCCATCCAGAAGGGCGATCTGCGGCCCGGCGCCGCCGTGCGGGTGGAGCCGCTCCCGGTAACGGGCGACGATCTCAAACGCCACTACGAGGGCGGCCTCGCCCTCCGCTGCATCCGCCGCACCCCGCTCGAGTAGTCATCGATACCGCTGCAATATCTCGGTCGTGAAGGCCGGGCGCAGG
The DNA here is from genome assembly GCA_013141295.1 of Polyangiaceae bacterium. GTDB lineage: Bacteria > Myxococcota_A > Polyangia > Polyangiales > Polyangiaceae > JABFRG01. The sequence goes on along the minus strand of JABFRG010000463.1, from coordinate 8,413 downwards.
TAGAAGCCCCGCGGGACGGTGGCGATGAGGGTGCCTTCGGCGTCGGGCACCAGCAAGGTCTTCTTGCCGTCCTTGGCCTTGGGCCGCACCTGGAGCACCTGCCCCAGGCGCGCGTTCAGGGCCTCGATGCGGCCGGTGGTGACGAGGCCCACCGCTTCTTCGAAGTCTGCCCGCAGGGTGGCCCACGCCTCGGCGTCGGGCTCCCAGTAGTGAACGCCACGCACGACGCGCTCGCGCCAGTCGGCCGGCTCGGCGTCGACCGAAATGAAGAGCACGCGGGAGAGCTTCTGCTTCACCCACGAGGTCTCCCACACCAGCGCCTCCGCCGAGAGAAGGTGCAGGGTACATACGTATGTGGACTCCGCGGGCTTGCCCCGGGCGTCCACCGGGATGGTCTTGAGCTCCACCCCGAGCTCGGGAAAATCGTGGACCGCGCCGCTGCCGCCGGCTGCGCCCAGCGCGTGCTCCAGCAGCACGCCGAACTTCCCCTTGGTGTGGGTGGTGTGGTCGCCGATGGTGGCGCCGAGCGCCAGCGCGATCTCGCCGAGCCCGTGCCCCACGAGGCTTCGCGCCCGAGCGAGCAAGGCGTCCACGCTGGGCGGCGGCGAGCGGCGAAGCACGACCGCTCTGTGCCACAGATTCGCGCGCCGGACTACCAACGGATACCCGGAGCCCTTGCAACGGACCACCCGCCTGCTACGACGTCTGCAAAATGCGCGGCTTCGGCACCGTCCTGGGTTTCTCCTTCCTTCTCGCGTGTAGCTCCCTCAAGGAGTCGTCCAGCGCGGGCGACGGCGGGAGTGAGAGCGACGCTGCCTCGTCGTCGAGCGGCGGGAGCTCCTCCGGCGGCCTGGGCGACGGCGGCACCCCGGGCAATGTCACGGTGGAGACGCTGGTGACCGGGCGAACCCAGCTGGGGGCGCGCTCCTCCGGAACCTTGGGGCACTATCGCACCGGGCTCGCGGTGAAGGGCGATCGCATCTTCTGGGTCGAGCGCGGCAGCGCGCCGGGCGTCTACGGCGCGTCCTCTGTGACACCGTGCAAAGACGCGACCTGCGTCTCCAAGCTCACCGTGCTCACGCGTCCGGTGGCGTTCACCACCAACGCGACCCACCTCTTCGTGGCCGACGTCGGCACCGTGCGCCGTGTGCCCCTCACCGCCGCTGGTACGCCGGTCGATACGGTGGCCAGCGAGGGTGGCGGCGAGATCGTCAACCTGGGCGTCGATACGACGAGTGTATTTTACACGGTGGGCACCGCCAGCGCGATTCGCAAGGCGGCCTTCGGCGGGGCGGCGACCACACCCATCACCTCCAACGGCACGCCCATCGCCCTGGGCGTGGCGGGCACCCGCGTGTTCTGGGCTGGCGTCGACATCAGCGGCCAGACCGGCCTCCTCCAGTCCATGAACACCGACGGCACGAACCCTCGGGGGCTCTCTTCCTTCAGCGGCGGCTTTCACACCGTGGCCGGCAACGGCACCTACGCGTACTACGCCACCGGACGACCCGGCGTGCTGCATCGGCTGGCGCTCGCCAGCGGCCGCGACGAGATCGTGCTCTCCGATGCGACGCTCGTCCAGGACTTCGCCTTCGACAACGACTACGCCTATTGGGTCGAGGCGGGCGACCCCAGCGACTACTCCAACGGCCGGGTACGCCGGGTCGCGCACGGCAGCAAGGACGCCGAGACGCTGGCCACCTCGCTGGCCCTGCCGGTCGCCATCGCGCTCCAGGGCAATCAGGTGTTCGTGGCCACCGCCGGCAGCGAGGCCAAGGGCTACGCCGACGGATCCATCGTGCGGCTCACCATCGGCGGCAACTGAGCGTCCCGGTCGGCGGAAGCGGTTCGCGAGAGCCGCTTGCAGGCCAGGTGATCCAGCGAGACGATCCCCGGTCCGTGCACCAGGATGGCCACGAGAATCACCAGGTAGGTGGTCTCCACCTGCGCGAACAGGTCCGATAGTCCGTGAATCTCCGCGCGTTTCGCGGTGAGGAGCGCCACCACCATGCTCACCATCAGCGGCACGGTGGAGGCACGCGAGAGCGCCCCCACCAGGAGCAAAGCGCCGCAAATGAGCTCGCTGTAGCCCACTACCGCGGCGTTGAGACCCGGCGCGGGAATGCCCAGCTGCACGAAGAACTGCGTCACGTCGCCGAGGTGGTGGACCTTGCCCCAGCCGGCGACCGCGAACAGCCATCCCACGGTGATGCGACCGAGGAGCGGAGCGCTCCACGCCATCTGCTTCTGCCAACCATCCACCCGAGCCCGAACCGCTTGCCACTTGCTCATGCAAGCCAGTACGCGCCGCCCGTGGACGCGTTACAGCGCTCCGTGCGCAGTGCTCAGTGCGCGCCGTGGAGCACGGCCAAGGCGTCGAGATCGAAGCCGTTGGAGGTGAGCCCGGGGCTGCACGCCTTGGTGCCCTTGTCGCGGATGCGCACCAGCTTGGCGCGGGTCACGCCGATGGTGGCGAGATCGAAGCGATCGCCGCCGGCTCGGTCCTCGAGCGGCGAGATGCCGTTATCGGGTGCAGAATACACCGGGCTCCAGCCCGCGCAGCTCCCGTAGGGCGCCGCGGTGGCGGTGCAGGGGAACGTGACCCAGGTGACGCCGTCGTCGCTCACGCTCACCTCGCCGAGATCGACGAAGGGCAGGGAGCGGTCACCCCCGGCGAAGAAGGCGTTCTCGAAGACCACGAAGTCGTTCCCGGGCCCGTCCACGATGGCGTTGGGCTCGACGCTCAGGACGATTTCGCCGCCGTTGCCCAGCGAGACCACGTCGAGGCTCCCCGCCTGATCGCCGGCACCGGCGGGCGGGCCCAGGACGATGCTGGGCAGAAAGCTCGCGCCGAAGCCGCCGCACGCGCCCTTGGTGTAGCTCACCACTTTGGTGGCGAAGGTGTCGTCGGGAACCACCACGCCGCCATCGCCCACCACGAAGCCGCCGTCGGTGTGCGGCTTCTCCACCGGCACCGCGCCGCCGTCGCCCGGGTCTGCACCGGCGTCGTCGCTCAGCACGATGCCGCTGTCGGGCGCGCTCGTGGCCACCGACGAGCACGCCGCGCCCAGGAGCGCCACGGAGGAGAGCAAGCACAGGGAGGGCGAGGGGAAGCTACGCACGGACGGTGTCTTACGTCGAATGCCTGCCGCCTGCAAGCCGCCCCCCCGCTGGTGACCCAGCGCTCCGCGCGGTACGTTCTTTCGGTGGCGAAAGTGCAAAGGCCGAGCGCGCTTCCGATCCTCTCCTTTGCGGATGTGGGCGATGGGCCGCGCCTCGACGTGTCGCGCCTCACCGCCGATCACCCGGTCTTCGCCCACGCGCCCCACGGCCACGGCTTCTTCGAGATGATGTACATCGTGCGCGGCAGTGGAACCCATCGCGTGGGCGCCGCGCGGGTACCGGTCCGGCCGGGCGATCTGTACGTCATCCCCCCCGGTGAGGCCCACGACGCCCGACCCATGCGTGGCGCCGAGGGCTACATGGTGCTCTTCACCGCCGACGCACTGCGACCGGGTCAATCGGACGCAGAGGCGTTCGTCGCGCTGCCCGGTGAGGTGCTCTTGCTCTCGTTCTTGAAGCCGCTCCGGGCCCTGGGCGGGCGCATTCGCGTGCCGCCGGCGCTGCGCGGCGTGCTGGTGGGGCATCTCGAGGCGCTGCTGGAGGAGCTCGCTCGGCGCAAGCTCGGGTGGATCGAGGCGGCTCGGGCGCGGCTGGGGCTCGTCCTGGTGGAGGCCGCGCGATTGGCAGCACCGATGCTCGGGCGCGTCACCGCGGCGCATCGCCCGTTGGTGGGCGACGTATTCCGCTTCATCGAGGCGCGCTACGCGCGGCCCATCACGCTCGTCGACGTGGCCCGCGCGGTGGGGAAGTCCCCGGCCTACCTCACCGACGTGGTGCGCCGGGAGACCGGGCGCACGGTGGGCGGCTGGATCATCGAGCGCCGCATGGTGGAAGCGCGGCGACGCCTGGTGGAGACCGAGGCCCCGGTGGCCGACATCGCCGAGGCTCTGGGCTACGAGGACGAGAGCTACTTCGCCCGGCGCTTCCGTCAGCTGCATGGCGTCTCCCCCAGCGCCTTCCGGGCTCGCGAGCGGTAGCTAGCCGCAGCGGGGCGACCGAAAGAAAGTACCGGTGGGGCGAAAGCGGGTGCACTGCCGCCGAGCGCGCGCGGTGGGTACATGAAGGGGCGTCGCCGCTCTCCCCGTCTCGAAGGAGTCCCCCATGAACATGAAGCTTGCCTCGCTCGCCCTCATTCTCGCCGCTTGCGCATCGCCCGCGCCCGGTGCCGCTGTTTCGCCGGTGGTGGCCCGCCCGGATCCGGTGGTGCACGTGCATGCGGCCGGCGAAGCGGCGTTCTTCGCCAACGCCTATCTGGTGGAGACGGAGCACGGCGTGGTGGCCGTCGACGCGCCGTTCACCGTGTCCGAGGCCAAGCGCTTTCGCGCCGAGCTCGATGCTCTGAAGAAGCCGCTCCTGGCGGTGCTGGTGACCCACGCGCATCCGGATCACGTGAACGGCATCACCGCCCTCGTCGAAGGTCGCCCGGAGAAGGCGCCCATCTACGCGCTGCCCGGAGTGCAGAGGACGCTGCGGGAGATCGACGGCCCCAAGCGCGCCTACTGGACGCCCATCTACAAGGACGAGTACCCCAGCCGCACCACCTTCCCGGATACCGAGGTGAAGGATGGGCAGACCATCACCGTCGATGGCGTCGGCTTCACCGCGCACGACGTGGGTGCCGGCGAGAGCGCCGACGAGACGGTGTGGACCATGGAGAAGGACGCCTTCGTGGGCGATCTCGTCATGAACCACGTGCACCCTTGGCTGGCGGAAGGTCGCAGCGGCGCGTGGATCGCCTCGCTCGCCGCGGCGCGCCCGGTGCTGGCCAAGGCAACGAAGGTGTATCCGGGCCACGGCGCCGTGGGTGACGCCTCTGCGCTCGAGTGGCAGAAGTCGTACCTCGAGGCGTACCGCGCTGCGGTAGCGGAGGTGGCGAAGGGAAAGGCGAGCCTCGACGAGGCGCAGAAGAAGGCCCTGGAGACGCGCATGAAGGCCTTCCTTCCCGGCGCCCCGCTGGAGGCCCTCATCGCCATGGGCGCCGACCCGGTGGCCGCCGAGCTCTCGCATCCTTGACGCACCGTGCAACGCGGGCGCTCGCGCTCGCGCCTGCTACGATTCATCGATGCGACTCGGGCGTCGTTCGGTCTTGCGCGCCGCAGCTGGTCTTTGGCTCCCGTTCGCCACGTCGGCGGCGTGGGCCGATGGCGACGATCCCAAGGTGCGGCGCGAGGAGCCCAAGGTCGGCGGCACCCGCTACAGCTCTGGCCCCTACGCCGTGTACACGCCGTCGTGGCTCGCGCCGAAGAACGGCAAGGTCGACGTGGTGGTGCACTTCCACGGCATGTCGGAGCTTCAAGAGGCGAACTTCGCCGAGGCCCAGCTCAACGCCGTCGCCGTGAGCATCAACCTCGGCGTCTCCGCCGGCAGCTACGGCTCGTTCACCCACGATCCCGAGCCCGCGCTCAAGAGCCTGCTCGACCACGCCATCTCTCTCCCCGGCCTCTCCAATGTGGCGCTCGGGAGCGTGGGGCGCGTGGCCCTCTCCGCCTGGAGCGCGGGCTACGGGAGCGTCGGGCCGCTCTTGCGATCGAAGGCGGTCCGCGATCGCGTCGACGCGGTGCTCCTCGCCGACGGGCTCTTCACGTCGTTCCTCGATCGCCGCATGCGCAAGATCCACGCAGACCCGCTCCGCGGCACCATCGCCTTCGCAGAGGCCGCCACCAAGGGCGAGCGCCTCTTCATCCTCACGCACACGTCCATCGCCACCGCCGACTACCCCTCGGTGTGGGAGACCGCCGACTACGTTCTGCATGAGCTGCAGATCGGCAAGCGCACCATCCCCCACGTGACCCAACGGCCCATCTACGAGGCGAAGAAGGGCCTCTTCACGGTGCTCGGCTACGCGGGCGTCACCCGCGGCGCCCACGTGGACCAGATCAAGTTCATGGGCGCGAACATGTACAAGCCCCTGGCGGAGCGCTGGAAGTAAGGCTCTTACCCTGCGGTTTGCGGTAGAGTGCGGCGCGGAGGTCTCATGAAGACACGAGCTGCGGTTGCGTACGAAGCGGGCAAGCCCCTGGTCATCGAGGAAGTGGATCTGGAAGGCCCGAAGGCCGGCGAGGTCCTGGTGGAGATCAAGGCCACCGGCGTCTGCCACACCGACGAGTTCACCCGCTCCGGCGCCGACCCCGAAGGCCTCTTTCCGGCGATCTTCGGCCACGAAGGCGCGGGCATCGTGGTCGACGTGGGACCAGGCGTCACCAGCCTGCAGAAGGGCGACCACGTCATTCCCCTGTACACGCCGGAGTGCCGCGGCTGCAAATCGTGCCTCAGCCGCAAGACCAACCTCTGCACCGCCATCCGCGCCACGCAGGGCAAGGGCCTCATGCCCGACGGCACCAGCCGCTTCTCCATCGGCGGCAAGAAGATTCACCACTACATGGGGTGCTCCACCTTCTCGAACTTCACCGTGCTCCCGGAGATCGCGCTGGCGAAGATTCGCGCCGACGCGCCCTTCGACAAGGTTTGCTACATCGGCTGCGGCGTCACCACCGGCATCGGCGCGGTCATCCACACCGCCAAGGTGGAGCCCGGCGCCAACGTCGTGGTGTTCGGCCTCGGCGGCATCGGCCTCAACGTCATCCAGGGCGCGCGCATGGCCGGCGCCGACATGATCGTCGGTGTCGACATCAACCCCGCCCGCGAAGCGCTCGCGCGCAAGTTCGGCCTCACCCACTTCGTGAACCCCAAGACCGTCTCCGGCGATCTGGTGGCGCACCTGGTGGAGCTCACCAAGGGCGGCGCCGACTACAGCTTCGAGTGCGTGGGCAACGTCGACCTCATGCGCCAGGCTCTCGAGTGCTGTCACCGCGGCTGGGGCGAGTCGATCATCATCGGCGTCGCCGGCGCCGGCCAGGAGATCAAGACCCGTCCGTTCCAGCTGGTCACCGGCCGCGTGTGGAAGGGCTCGGCCTTCGGCGGCGCGCGCGGCCGCACCGACGTTCCGAAGATCGTCGACTGGTACATGGAGGGGAAGATCGACATCGACACCCTCATCACCCACAAGCTCCCGCTGGAGCGCATCAACGAGTCGTTCGATCTCATGCACTCCGGTGAGTCGATCCGCACGGTGGTGGAGTTTTGAGCGGGACCTTCGAGACCCTCTCCGAAGCGCGCGTCTTCGGCGGCGTGCAGGGCTTCTACCGGCACGAGTCCGCGGCCTGCGGCGGCCCCATGAAGTTCGGGGTCTACGTGCCGCAGCAGGCCTCGAAGGAGAGCCCGTGCCCGGTGGTGTACTACCTGGCCGGGCTCACGTGCTCCGAGGAGACCTTCGCCATCAAGGCCGGCGCCCAGCGGGTCGCGGCGGATCTGGGGCTCGTGCTCGTCACCCTGGACACGAGCCCGCGCAGCAAGCGCTATCCGGGCGACGACGAGAGCTGGGACTTCGGTGTCGGGGCGGGGTTCTACCTCGACGCCACCCAGGCGCCCTGGTCCGAGACCTACCGCATGGAGACCTACGCGGCCACGGAGCTACCGGCGCTGGTGGAGGCGGGGTTCCCGGCGGACCCCGCGGCGCGCGGCATCTTCGGGCACTCCATGGGCGGCCACGGCGCGCTCACGTTGGCGCTGCGACACCCGGAGCGATACCGCAGCGTCTCGGCCTTCGCTCCCATCGTCGCGCCCTCCCAGGTACCCTGGGGCGAGAAGGCCTTCTCGCGTTACCTGGGCGAAGACCGCGCGGCCTGGGCCGCCCACGACGCGACGGCCCTGGTGACGAAGACGCAACTGCCCTTCGAGATCCTGGTCGACCAGGGCACCACCGACAAGTTCCTCGCGCGCGAGCTCCGTCCGGAGCTCTTCGAGGAGGCCTGCAAGAAGGCCGGGCAGGCGCTCCGCCTCCAGCGTCGCGAAGGCTTCGACCACAGCTACTGGTTCATCCAGACCTTCGTGAGCGATCACCTCGCCTACCACGCGTCGCTGCTGCGTAGCTGAGAGGGTTAGGTTGCTTTCGCCTGACGCCACTGCGCTGGCGTGCAATCTGCGCGGTCGCGAAACAAGCGGGCGAGCGCGCTCTCGGACAATCCCACCCGCGCCGCCACCGCCTGCACTTTGAGGTCGCTCCGCGCGAGCAGCTCGGTCGCCACCGCAAATCGCGCAGCGCTCACCTCTTCGCGAAACGAAGTCTTCTCCTGCGCGAGCGCCCGTCTCAGCGAGCGCTCCGACATGCCGAGCTGCTTGGCCGCCGCGAACGATGATAGGTCGAGCGAAGACCGCAAGAGGGTACGGAGGCACTGAACCTCTCTGGATAGCGATCGAACCGCTTCGAGCGCGTTCGCGAGCTTCGCTTCCA
>JABFRG010000747.1 GCA_013141295.1 Polyangiaceae bacterium | reverse complement strand
TCATCATGATCGGTGATATACATGTGCCATGGTGGAGGACTTCGTCAATCGCAGCCTCGAGCTCTCGGAGCTGACGGCGCTCGCGGAGCGGGGCGGCCTGGTGGCGGTGTACGGCCGGCGCCGGGTGGGGAAATCGCGGCTGCTCACCCGCTGGCTCGAGACGTGCGGCGGCCAGTACGCGCAGGCCATCGAGGGCTCGCCGCAGATGCAGATGGAGCAGCTCCGGCGCGACCTCCGGGAAGGCGCTTCGGCGGAAGGCCCGGAGCTCACGCCCCGTACCTGGGTGGAGTTCTTCGAGCTCCTGCGGCTCGAAGGGCCGCGGGCGGTGTGCATCGACGAGTTTCCGTATCTGGTGCTGGCCGACCCGTCGCTCCCCAGCGTGGTGCAGCGCTTCGTCGACCACCGGATGCCCAAGGGAATGACGCTCATTCTCGCCGGCTCGAGCATGCGCATGATGCACGACACGTTCTTGAATCGCAGCGCGCCGCTCTTCGGTCGGGCGGCGAAGCTGCTGCCGGTGCGGCCCATGAGCTACCTCTCGTTCGCCGAGGCGGTGGGCGACGCGCCGACCGCGCGCACGACGTTCGAGAAGTTCTCGCTGGTGGGCGGCGTGCCCAAGTACTGGGAGTTCGTGCGCCCGCGGGCCTCGGCGGTGGAGCTTTCGGAGCGGCTGTTCTTCGGCTTCGCGCCCTACTTCGGTGAAGAGCCGGCGCGGCTCCTCAAGGACGAGGGAATCCAGGGCCAGAACCCGCTCTCGGTGCTGGAAGCGGTGGGCCGCGGCGCCGCCAAGCCCTCGGAGATCGCCGCGCGCCTGGGGACCGCCCAGAGCAACCTCACGCGCATCTTCGAAGCACTGGTGGACGCCTCGCTCCTGACCAAGGAGATTCCCTTCGGCGAGAGCTCGCGCACCACCAAGCGCGTGCTCTACCGCATCGCCGACCCGGCGCTACGCTTCCACTTTCATGTATATTCCCCGCATCGCACCCGCTGGGCCCACTACGATGCCGAGGAGAAGGCGCGCCTGGTCGCCACCCACGTGGGCCCGGTGTTCGAGGCCTGGTACCGAGCGGCGCACCCGGGCAGCGGCCGCTACTGGGAAGGGGAGCGAGAATTCGACGTGGTACGCCTGGAGACCTCGCGCGGCAAGACGCGACCCATCGTGAGCGAGCTCAAGTGGGGGGAGATCACCAAGGCCGAGCGCGCCCGGCTCGAGGAGCGAACGGCCCTGGCCTGGGCCGCCTCCGCGCCGGGCAAGAAGTACGGCCCCTGCGAGGTCGAGATCGTGGATTCCACGCTCCTCAAGGACGCCCCACGCATGAAGCGCCTCTGCGCCGCCCAAGAAGGGTAGGGCTCCAGATCATGCGCGGCGAACATCATGAGTGGCAGTCATGATACGTGCCCAGGCTACGGGACGAAAACCGCCGCCAGCGAGCCCGCCGTTACCGCGCGACGTAGCCAGGTCCGGAGCTGCGTCAGGTCGCTACAGGAAAGCACCATGCTCCGCTGGGCGGCTTCCACCTCCCAACCCCTCGCTTCGCACGCGTCCAGGAGCGATTGCGCGACGCCGCGCGCCTCGCCCCGCTCGATGCCTTGCTCGATGCCTTGCTCCCGGGATTCCTCTCTCACTGCCGCAAGGCTCTCGTAGCCTTCGCGGTTCAGCAGGTTCCGCAGCGTGGCCGCGTTGGCGGCGTCTCGGTCCCACATGGCCTCGACGGGGACCGGATTTCGGAGCACGCCGGGCGCCGTGAGCTGCTCGCCGGCGTGCAGCAGGCGCATGGCCTTTCCGACTTCATGCACTTCTACGTGGCGCGGCGTCTTTGCGAGGCGGACCACCCAGATGTAGCGGGTACCCGCGGCGAAGAGCTCGCTCAGCTTCTCCGCAAGCGAGGCCTCGTCCTGCCCCACGTCGGCGTACTCCACCGCGAGCGGCGGGGCGGTCTTGGCCCAGCCGGGCTCGTCTTTCACATTGCCCACGGAGATATCCGGCGCGCGGAGCGCGTCGGGCGCCGCCGAAAAGCCAACGTCGATGCCGGCGGACGCCACGTCCGGGTCCGTGCCGAGCACCCTCCCGCCCTCGAGATTCGCCCGGCCGCCCCGCTGCCCGGTGGGCGGCGTGAAGATGGCGTGGCCGTGGGAGAGCTCGTAGGGATCCTTGGACTTGAGCTGCTCCGCCAGAAACGGGCCGGGCGCACGGAGGCCGGGGGGCTTGTTCATGGTGAAGGAATCGTAGCGCGCAGGCTCCGGGGTGTCACGGCCCGCCAACCGGTTGCGGTGTCGTTACGAAGGCGGCGCGAGCGGGTCGGCGTAGAGGTCGGCCACGGGCACGGCGACATCGATGGACTGGAGGCGGACCAGGCGGCCGGTGAATTCGTGCAACGTCCACGTATCGTCGGGGTTGCGGCGAAACACTTCCACCCGAGGCTCCGTTTGGCCCACGAGGACGTACTCGCGCAGGCTGGGAATGCGCCGATAGTGCGCGAACTTCTCGCCGCGATCGTAGGCCTCGGTGGTGTCGCTCAGGACTTCGATCAGCAGCGTGGGGTTGGTGGCCGCGTTCTTGTCCTTCGGGTCCGTCTCCATGCTGCCGCAGACGACCGAAATGTCGGGGTAGGTCGCGAGCCCCGTCTCCCGCACGCGGATCCGGAGATCCGAGTTGAACGCCGCGCACCGCTTTCCCGCCAGGGCCGCGTGGAGCTTCGCCTCCAGGTTGGTGGCGATCCGCGCGTGGCTCGGCGTATCGCCCGACATGGCGTAGATGATCCCGTCCAGCCACTCGTGCTTGACGTCGGCGGTGGCCTCGAGCGCGAGGTACTCCTCATACGGAATATGCGGCGAGCCCCCGGTAGACATGGCGCCAAGCCTACAACACCGAGCCGCCGTCCGCCTCTCCTCGTGCCCGTGCCCGTGCCCGTGCCCGCTCTCCTTCTCCAATCCCGAAAATCCCCGATATCCTTCACCTATCGTTCCCCACCTTTCGCTTCCGACGGGCCCCGCCCTCGACTATACGTGAACGAAACGCCCACCTTCCGCAACGGACAGCGGGTCGGAAAAGCTTCTCCATGCGGTCCCTTTACATTGCTCACGCCGGAATGACCGAGCCCCTCGGTCGGGCGCAGATTCTCCCGTACCTGTTCGGCCTCGCGGGGCGTGGGGCAGACATCGAGATTCTCTCCTTCGAGCCCGAGGGCACCTCGGAAGAGGCCCTGGAGATCACGCGCGACAAGATGCGCCACGCGGGCATCGCCTGGCGCCCCCGGGTGCGGAGCGCGAAGCACGGCCTCGGCACCAAGCTGTGGGAGTCCGCCGGCGCGTCCTTCGAGGGGCTGGCCCGAGCGCTCGCGCGGCGGCCGCAGATCATCCACGCGCGGAGCTACCTGCCGGCGGCGGTGGCCGACTTGGTGGCGACCCTCTCGCCCAAGGCCAAGCTACTCTTCGATTGCCGCGGCATGCTCGGTGACGAGTACGTCGACGGCGGCTACTGGACCCGCGATCGCGTCGAGTACAAGATGCTCAAGCGCGTCGAAAAGCGCCTGTTTCACCGGACCGAGGGCCTGGTGGTGCTCACCTCGGCGCTGCGCCGCTGGCTCGATGGGCAGCACGTGCTCGGCCCGCAAACAGAGGTGGCGGTCATCCCCTGTTGCGTGGATCTTGCACGTTTCGAAGCGAGCGCCGAGGCCCGCGCCGAAGCCCGCGCATCGTTCGGCCTCGCCGAAGGCACAGTGGCGGTGGTGTACTCCGGGTCCCTCGGCAACTGGTACCTGGAGCCGGAGATGGCGCGCTTCTACGCTGCCGTGAAGGCCCGCCATGCGGACGCGCGGTTCGTGGTGCTCTCGCGCAGCAAGACCGACTCGCTGCGCGCCGCCTTCGAGGCCCAGGGGCTGCCCAAGGAAGACATCGTGACCCGCAGCGTGGCGCCCGACTCCATGCCCCGCACGCTGCCGCTCGGCGACATCGGTGTATCCTTCATCCGTCCCTG
>JABFRG010000856.1 GCA_013141295.1 Polyangiaceae bacterium | reverse complement strand
GTGTAGGCACGATTGCGCAGGTTCACGAAGACGATGACGTCCTGCCCGCCCCCGCCGCCGGCGCTGGTGCGCTGGTACACGAGCACCTTGGCCGCGTCGTTGCGGTGGAGAATCTGCACGCCGGGCTCGGAGAGCGCGCCGGCCGCGCCCGCCGCGTTGGTGCGCAGCGCCGCCAGATCCTTGTAGAATGCACGAATCCGGGTCCCCACCGGCGTGGGGGCCGAGAGCGGCTGCGGGGTGCTGGCGAAGGTGCCGGTGACGAGGTGCTCTTGCCCCATGAACAGCATGGGCGTCCCCGGCGACGTGAGGAGGAGCGCCGCGCCCAGCATCGAACGGCGCCGGGCCGCGAAGCTCTCGGGGTCGGCAGCGTCGACCTTGCTGGGCAAGCGCGCCCCGCCGTTGCCCACGGTATCGTGGGTCTCGGTGAACAGGAGCCGCGCAAAGGGGTTCTCGCCGCCCGTGACCGCGCGCTCGACGACCCCCAGATCGCGTGCGTCGTCGTTTCCGTCGGCCAGCACCCGCGACACGTCGTAGCCGAAGCCGTCCCACTGCGCGTCGAAGCCGAAGCCACCCTGCGCCGCCGGCTTGGTGAGGTCGGCATAGCCTTTCAGGTCCTCCGCGATGCTGGTGGCGCCGCGATCGTGACAGGCCGCGTTGAGCGCGACCAGCAGCTCCTTGCCGCCGGGCGTGGTGCCGCTTCCGTCGATGGCCCGGATGTTCGAGGTGGAGTCCCAGCGAAAGCCGTCGCCATGGAGCTCGTCGATCCACACGATGGCGGAGTCCACCAGCATCTTGGCGACGTTGGCGTCGGCGAAGTTGGGGCGCGGCCCCCAGGGGGTCATGGCGTAGGGGCCGGCGCCGAAGTAGTAGAGGCCGGCGGCGCCGTTGGGGCAGGTTCCATCGAAGCAACGGAGCGGGGCCTGCGACCAGCTATCGTGGTGGTTCACCACCGCGTCGAGCCACACCGCGATGCCGAGCCGATGCGCCTCGTCGATGAACGCCCGGAGCTCGTCGGCGGTGCCGTACGAAGGTTTGGGTGCAAAATGCAACTGTGGGTTGTAGCCCCAGCCGGCGTCGCCCCCGCCGAACGCCGTCACCGGCATGAGCTCCACCACGTTCACGCCCAGGTCGGCCAGCTCCGCGAGCTTGGGCTTGGCCGAAGCGAAGGTGCCGTAGCCGCGGGCGCCGTCGACCGTGAAGCTACCCACGTGCATCTCGTAGACGATCTGCTTCTCGCGCTTGGGCCGCTCGAAGCGCGGCGTCTTCCACACGTAGGCGAGCGGGTCCACCACGTGACAGGTGACCGCGTCCTCGCCGCGCTCGCGGCAGTATGGGTCGATGCGCTGCAGCTTGCCGGCGCCGGTCTCGAGCGCGAAGTGGTAGCGGGCACCCGGGCGCACGCCGGCCAGGTCGGCGGCGAAGAAGCCCGCGCCTTCGGCCTTCATGGTCGCTTCGCCCGAAGGCACGTCGCCCACCACCGAAGCGCCGGTGGCGTTCGGAGCCCACACCCGGAAGAGGACGCCGCTTTCGGTGACGTGGGCGCCCGGTCCGTCGGTGGCCCGTGGCGGCTTCGGTCCTGCGTCGGCGTCGGCCCTACCTGCGTCGCCGGCGGTGGGCGAAGTGGGCTGCGCGCGGGCAGCGGGGTCCACGGCTCCCGGGGCATCGGCGCAGGCGGCGAAGCCCGTGCCTCCGGCGGCCAGCAGCGCGAAGAATACCCAGCTCGATACGCCTCTCGCCATGGCAGTACCCTACGCGACCCGGCGCCACCGGGACTTTCGAGCAGCCGTCATATTGTTTCGAGCGCCCGTCAGGTCGCGGTCATGCCGCCGTCGATGACCATCTCGGTGCCGGTGGTGAAGGTCGACTCGTCGCTCGCCAGGTACAGAATGGCGTAGGCGACTTCTTCCACCGTGCCCAGGCGGCCCAGGGGCGCGCTCTTGGCGAGCTGCTCGAACGCTTTGTCGGGATCGCGGGCAGCGCCGGCGAGGGCCCGCACCATGGGCGTGTCGACGAACGAAGGGTGCACCGAGTTGCAGCGAATGCCGTACCCGCGCTTGGCGCAGTGGAGCGCCACCGACTTGGTGAGGAGCCGCACGGCACCTTTGCTCGAGCAGTACGCGGCCAGATCCGGCGAACCGATGAGGCCGGCCACCGACGAGACGTTGATGATGGACCCGCTCTTCTGCTCTTTCATGGCGCGGACGGCGGCGCGGCAACCGAGGAACACGCCCTCGGAGTTCACGGCGTGCACGAAGCGCCACTCCTCGAGGGTGGTGTCCTCGATGCTCTTGGGAATGCCCACGCCGGCGCCGTTCACCAGCACGTCGAGGCGGCCGAAGCGCTCGACGGTGTCCGCCACCACCGCGTCCCACTCGGTCTCGCTGCGCACGTCGAGGGCGGCGAAGCGGTGGGGCTTCCCCAGGGCCGCCGCGGCCTCGTCGCCATCGGCGGTGTTCTTGTCGGTGAGCACCACGGTGGCGCCTTCGGCGGCGAAGCGCGCAGCGACCGCGCGGCCGATGCCCGACGCAGCTCCGGTGACGATGGCGACCTTGTCCTTGAGGCGGTGTGTGCGTTCCATGCCGCCACGTTACCGCGTCTCGGGGCGCCTGCGACGGGTGTTATTCTTCGGCGTCGCCGGCCACCAGCACGCCATCGGGCGGCGGACGGGTGCGACCGCGGGGCGTGATGGAGGGCGGGCGGCGGCGCTCCGCGAGCCAGGCTTCCAGACCCAGCGCCGGGAGCGGCGGGCTGAACAGATATCCCTGAATCTCGTTGCAATCGTGGGCGAGCACGAAGCCGAGCTGCTCCTGGGTCTCCACCCCCTCGGCCACCACGTTCAGGTGGAGGCTCTTCGACATCGCGATGATCGCCGAGGCGATGGCGATGCTGCCATGGTCGTGCGGCAGGTCGCGGACGAAGGAGCGATCTATCTTCAGCGTATCGATGGGGAAGCGGCGCAGGTAGGCCAGCGACGAGTAGCCGGTGCCGAAGTCGTCGAGCGCGATGCGCACGCCGAGCTTCTTCAGGGCATCGAGGATCGCGAGACTGAAGTCGGAGTCGACGATGAGCGCGCCTTCGGTGATCTCGAGCTCGAGGCAGCGCGCGGGGAGGCGCGTCTCGTCCAGTACCCTGCGCACCACGTCGACGAAGGCCAGGCTCTGGAGCTGCCGCGCCGACACGTTGACCGCGATCTGCAGCGCGCCCAGCGACTGCTCTTGCCATTTCTTGGTCTGGCGGCACGCGGTCTCGAGGACCCACTCCCCGAGCGCGACGATGAGGCCGGTTTCTTCGGCGAGCGGAATGAAATCGAGCGGAGACACCAGACCACGCTCCGGGTGGCGCCAGCGAATGAGCGCCTCGGTGCCCAGCACCTCGCCGTTGCGGCCGTCGATCTTCGGCTGGTAGTAGACCTCGAACTGCTTGCGCTCGAGGGCGTGCCGCAGATCGTTCTCCAGGAACAGCCGGGCGCGAACCCGCGCGTGCACCGACTCGGTGAAGAGGTGGAAGCTGTTTCGCCCCGACTCCTTGGCGTAGTACATCGCCGCGTCGGCGTTCTTGATGAGCGTCTCGGCGTCGTCGCCGTCGGCGCCGGAGATGGCGATGCCCACGCTGCCGGTGACGAACACTTCCTGGTCGTTGATGGTGAAGGGCGGCGTGAGGGATCGCAGGATGCGGCCGGCCACTTCACTGGCGTGCTCGGTGCGGCGGATGTCGGCGAGGATCACCACGAACTCGTCGCCGCCGAAGCGGCCCAGGGCATCGCCCGCGTTGTCGGAGGTGTCGAGCCGCACCGTGTCGGCCCGCACCACCCGGTCGCCGTTGCGCAGGCAGCCGGAGAGCCGCTTCGACACCTCCTTGAGGAGGATGTCGCCGCTGGCGTGGCCGAGCGTGTCGTTCACCCGCTTGAATCCGTCGAGGTCGAGGGAGAGCACCGCGACCTTGCGGTTCCGGCGCACCGACTGCTCCAGCGCCCGAACC
>JABFRG010001227.1 GCA_013141295.1 Polyangiaceae bacterium | reverse complement strand
GGTCCGGGCTGATGACGTACTCGTACACCGCGCCGCAGGGGTTCTCCGCCAGACGAATGTGGTTCGGTCCGCCGAGATCGCGGGTCGGGTGGTTGTCCATGGTGCCGTTGTTGAGCTCGCTGAAGGCCACGTAGAGGCGGCTGCCGTCGGGGTCGAAGGTCATGCCCTCGTTCTTGCGGAGCTCGGTGGTGGCGCCCAGGTACGCGGCGTAGCGTCGGCTCTCGAGGCGAGACGCCGCGAGCTCCTGCCCCGCCTTGAGCTTGAGGCACTCGGTCACGACGCCGTAGCCGAGGTCCACCACCGTGGAGCGAAACCCACTGCCGGCGCTCGGGCAGGTGCCGCCGGTGGGCGACTCCACCTCGAAGATGTCGGAGAACTTGATGCCGCCGTCGATGAGCGCCCGCACCTGCGAGTCTTGGGCGCTGGGGCCCAGCTCGATCCACGAGATGTCGGCGTTACCCCCGGGGGCGCCGGCGGGGCTGGTCTGGAACCAGCGGGCGGCGAAGAGCCGGCCTTCCGAGAGATCGCCCGGGGTCTTGGCGATGAACATGTAGAATGCATCGTTCGTCCCGTCGTCGGTGAGGTAGACCGTCTTCTGGTCCGGCATCACGTAGGCGAGCTCCAGGGCGCGCCGGCCGGCGGCATAGTGCTTCTTCGGGGTGGGCTTGGCCGCGGCGTCGAGGCTCACCTCGGTGAGCCATCCGTAGTTGTACGGGTTGAAGGCCGCCTTCGCCTGGGCCACCGTGGCGGTGGCGGGATCGAGACCCCAGTAGCGCACCATGTTGGTGTTGAAGGAGCCGGTGACCTGCGCGAGCGTCTCGGCGGTCTCGTACTGCCGCGCGTCGTGCGGGTACTCCTCGGAGCCGAGGTGGGTGTTCCACGGGGAGACGCTGCCGGCGCAGGGCGTCCACAGGCCGTTGACGCCGGAAAAGTCGATGGGCTTGGTGCTCTGGATGGCGAGGTTGCCGGCGGCGTCCTGCGAAAGCTCGCTCAGGTACATGCTCGCCGGGGTCGTCTCGAAATGCGTGATCTCGTAGAGCTTGGTGCCCACCTTGAGGATCGAGGAAAAGTCGTTGGAGGGGGAGACGAAGCTCGACCCGTCGGCGTTCTTGATGGGCGCGCCGTTCTTGTCGACGATGAGGCCGAAGGTGGCGGCTCCGAAGGCCTGGCCAGAGCGCGCCTCGGTGACGAACGAGATGGGCGCGTCGCGGCCGTCGATGCGCGCCTTGGAGGTCGCCAGCACCGCGCGCTTGTCCTCGTCGGTGGCCGGGGCGCTCACCGGCGCGAAGCTCAGGGTGTGCGCGGCGGAGGGCCCGCCGGACGACGAGCCGGTACCCGGGGTGCCCGCTTTGCCATCGCCGCCGGCCTTGCCCGGCTCTCCGTCTTTGCCCGCGTTCCCGCTCGCGCCGTCGGTTCCGCAGGCCATGGCCGCTGCGGTCAACGCGAGGCCCCACAACATGGTCTTGGTGGTTCGGTTCATGCGCGGCATCCTTCCCTGGCCACGTGGCGGTGCCGTGCCGGAATGCGCAAACCTGCGTGAGCCTCTCGTCGCCCAGCGCCTCAGCTTCGTTTCCGCTTCGCGACGGCTTCGCGACGTACCGGCGTCAGCGCGCCCCGGGCCCAGATGGCGAGGGCGGTACGCACCACCTCGCGCCGGGCCACGCCGGCCTCGTCACCGATCTGCGGATCGTGCGCATGGGTGTAGATGAGATCGAGCAGCGCGAAGGCCGCCTCCGGAACCAGGCCGGACCGGAGGTGGGGCCGGAGGATGGACGCGCCCTTCTCCTTGCGCGCGGCCAGGTCTCGCTGTAGCCGCTCCGACTCGTCCGGATAGTCGCGCGCGAGATCGCGGAAGAAGGCTGGTGCATACTGCACGATGCGCGTGGACCAGGCGTCGCCCCAGGTGCGAAAGCGCACGGCGATGGGCACCGCCTCGTCCTCCACCAGCGCGTCGTGGGTGGCCAGCTCCTCGCACCAGCGGTCGACCATGGCCGAGACCAGGTGGGCCTTCGAAGGGAAGTGCTCGTACAAGGTGGACGCGCTCATGCCGAGCTCGCTCGCCAGGTCGCCCATGACCACCGCCCGCAGGCCGCGCTCCTTCGCGCGCCGGGAGAACACCTCGAGGATGCGCGTGGCCACGGTGCCGGCGGCCGGGCCTGACGCCGTTTGGGGTGCTTTGGGCCGCGATTTTGCCGCCCGAGTAATGACAGAGCTTGACACGTTACTCAGGTTACCCGAGCCTTCGGCCCATGAAAACCCGCATCCTTTCCCTGGGTCTCTTGGCGGCGTCCGCGCTGGTGGTCCTCGGCGCCGGCGCGTGCTCCGGAGACGCCGCCGGCACCGTGGTACCGGTGGGGGATGGAGGCGTGGTGCCCACGAACGATGCCTCCACCACCGACGCGGCCGCCGCGGGCGAAGATGCGGCGATCGTGCCTTCCACCGGCTGCACCGCTCCGGCACCCGCGAGCGGTCTCTCCAGCAAGAACCTCACGGTGGGCGGCGCGAGCCGCCGCTACCAGCTCTTCGTCCCCAAAGGGCTCGACCCGCAGAAGCCCGCGCGCCTGGTGTTCGTGTTCCACGGCCTCGGAGGCAATGGCGATCAGATCCGCGCGTACCTCGGCCTCGAGGCGCAGGTCGGTGCCGATGCGGTGCTCGTATACCCGGACGGTTTGGTGCGCCTCCAGGGCCGCACCGGTTGGTCGGAGGAAGATCTGCCGTTCTTCGACGCGATGGTGGCCGAGGTCTCGGGCGCGGTCTGCGTGGACCAGAAGCGCGTCTTCGCCACCGGCCACAGCTTCGGCGGCTACATGACCAACCTGGTGGGGTGCCTGCGCGGTGACGTGGTGCGCGGCATCGCGCCGGTCTCCGGGGGCCTGGTCGCCTCCGGCGCGTGCAAGGGGCCGGTGGCTGCCTGGCTTGCCCACGGCGATCGCGACGGCACCGTGCCCCAGAGCGAGGGTCTCGCCGCCCGCGACCGATGGCTCGCCAGCAACGGGTGCGCTGCCACCAGCAAACCGGTGTCGCCGGGGCAGTGCGTGAGCTACGACGGCTGCACCGCCAACCATCCGGTGCTCTGGTGCTCGTTCCCCGGCGACCACTACCCGCTGCCCGACTACACGCGCCCGGCCATCTGGGACTTCTTCAAGTCGATGTAGTTAGTTCGCGCAGCAGTAGAAGTTGCTGCCGGGCGAGCGGCTCGGTACGTCTTCTTCGCACGCCGTGATGGGCATGATCAGCGCGCCGCCGTCGGCCGCCGCAGCGCACTGGTAGCGCTTGGGGCGCGCGGCGTTGGTGCACTTGGTGTCTTGGTCCGGTTCGCGGACGCACGCCAGCGTCGGGCAGCAGTAGGTGTTGCCCACGATGGCCGAGGTGCGCATCTCGCGGCACCCCGTGATGTTCGGCGGGCCGCCGTTGAAGCACACGTAGCCGTACTCGCCGCACACGGAGTCGCAGGGCGTGCCTTTGCCGAAGCCCACGCAGGTCTCGCCGACCTTGCTGGCCGCGGGGCCGCTGCAACTGGCGTCGCTCACGACCGGCGCGTCGCTCGCGGCGTCGCTCGCCGCACCCGCGTCACCGCCGTCGTTCGTGGGGACCGGTGCGTCGCTGCCGGTGGAGGCGTCGGTGCCGGGGAGGGGATCGCTCGTGGTGGACGAGCACGCCACCGCCCAGCCGAGACCAAGGAGCACAGGCACACCCACGAGAACGAAGCGCATGGCCCGTTCATACCACCGATGCCGTGGCATCGGCGCGGCCGTCGCGCGTCAGCCGGGGAAAATCAGGAAGGAGGCGCCGGAGATGAAGAAGTTGAGAATGATGATGGCGAGCGACGAGTTCACGACCGCGCGCGTCGTGGCCCAGCCGACGCCCTCGGAGCCGCCGAAGGTGGAGAGGCCGCAGTAGCCGCTCACGATGGGAATGGCCGCGCCGTAGGCGATGCACTTGGCGAAGCCGGTGAGGAAATCACCGGCGTCGATGAGCTGCATGTTGAAGAACGTCTCCGGC
>JABFRG010000872.1 GCA_013141295.1 Polyangiaceae bacterium | reverse complement strand
TGGATGAGGTGCTGGCCCCGGCGGCCGGGGTGCGCTTCGTAGAGTCGCCTCCCCTCCCCCGAAGGCGCCGGCGCGCGCCCAACGGCGCGGGCAGCGGTGCTGGCTCCGACTATGACGCGCGAATCGTCCGGGAGGGCGTGGTGCCGACCCGGCCGGGCTCCTTGCACGATCTGATGAACGCCCTCGTTTGGGCCGCCTTTCCCCGTGCCAAGGCCGCGGTCCACGCGCGCCAGCTGGGCTTCGTGGAGCGCGCCCGGGCGGAAGGTACGGTTGGGCGCCGCACCAAGGCCCACGACGCGCTGGCGATCCTCGACGAGGGCGGCGTTCTCGTGGCCGCTCGGGAACCGCTCGGCTCGGAGGCGGAGCTCGAGGCGGCGCTGGTCCGCGGCACTGCGCGCCACCTCGTCTTCGGTCACGGCATCTACGAGAGCCTGGCCATCGACGGGCCACGCCCCCTGGTGGGCGCGCTGGTGGTCGCGTGGGGCGCGTCATGGCCCACCCGAGACGACGATCTGCGGGGAGCGCTGGATCTAGCGGTGAAGGAACGCCTGGAGGGAGACCGCGCCCCGACAGCGCCGCAGGACTATCTGCGCGTGCCGGTCCCCACCATCTGGTCCGCTTGACGCATCTCGCCACCGCTGCGTGCAGAGTACACAGTACCCACGCGCTAGTTTTGCACTGTGCGCAACATCCGACATCGGGAGGAGGAGGCGCGGAGGAGATTGTGGCGGGCCGCGCACGCGAGCGATGACCACTCCCAGCGCCGATGATATCGCATGAGGATGGGTTCCTCCCGGGACGAAGCGGGCGCCGGGGGCGGCGACCGGACGGCGCACATCAATCGGGTGCTGCGAAGCGTCCGCAAGGTGCACCGTCTCATCGGAGCCGGAGACCGCGCGGACGAGGTCGTGCAGCGCATCGCCCTCCTCCTGGTGCAGGAGTGCGGGTACCGCGCCAGCTACGTGCACGTCCCCGCCGGAAGCGACGTGCCCGCGCTCCGAGGCGCGGCGGGCGATGCCGGACTGGCAGCGATTCTCGGCGAGCTCGACGCGGCCGGCCTCATCCCCGGCTGCATGCACGAACCCCTCGCCTCGGGCCAGGTGGTCACGCGCCACGCCCACGATCCCGCGTGCGCCGGATGCCCCGTCACCAGTCGCCTCGGCCCTACCGACGAGGCCGTCGCCTTGCCACTCCGCATGGACCCGACCCGGTGTGGCGCGCTCCTGGTGGTCTTCCACCCCGGCGAGCAGGGCGACGCCGAGGAGATCGCGCTGCTCCACGAGGTGGCCGAGGACGTGGCCCTGGGTCTGCGCACGCTCGATGCCGAGCACCGCGCCCGCGCGCAGGAGAGCCTCTATCGTTCGATCTTCGAGACCATGACCGAGGGCCTGCTCCTCGCGGACCTCACCCGCGACGCGGGTGGCCGGGTCACGGACGTGCGCGTGGTCGACGTGAACCCGGCCTTCGAACGCCACATCGGTCAGCGCCGCGAGGACGTGAAGGGCAAATCGGTCCGCGAGGTGTTCGGCCCCACCGCCCACCGGCCGCCGTACGAAGCCGCGTTGGGCGGAACCCCACAGACGTATCGCGTGTACAACACCCCGCTGGGGCGGCATTTCCGCATCACCCTCACGGCCCTGACCGAGACGCGGCTCTCGTTCGTGTTCGACGACGTGACCGAGCGCGAGGAGATGATGGCCGCGTTGGCGGAGAGCGAGCGGCGCTACCGGGTCGTCACCGACAACGTGTCCGACGCCATCTGGATCTTCGACGTCGACGAGCGCCGCATCACGTACACGAGCCCATCCATCGAGCAACTGCGCGGCTACACCGCGGCCGAGAGCCTCGAGCAAGACCTCTCGCAGATGCTCACTCCGGCGAGCTACGAAGAGATGATGGGCAAGCTCGCGCAGCGGCTCGATGCCTTCCGCGCCGGCGAGCGCGGCGTGTACGTGGACCTGGTGGAGCAACCGCGCAAGCAGGGCGGCGTGGTGCTCACCGAGGTCACCACGCGTTTCCACGTCGACGCCGTCAGCGGCAAGCTGGAGATCTTCGGCTGCTCGCGTGACATCACGCAGCGCGTGCAGGCGGAGCGCGACGCGAGAGCCACCGCACAGCGCTTCGAGCGGGTGGTCGAGCACATTCCCGATGGGCTGCTCCTCTTCGATTCCGCGCTGCGCCTCCAATACGTGAACGCAGCGAGCTGTCGCATGAGCAAGCGTCCGCTGGGCGACTTCATCGGTTGTCCCATGTCGGAGGTGTGGTCCGGCGAGAATCTCGAGGTCGTGCGCGGCGTGGTCGAGAAAGCCACGGCGGAATGCAAAGCCGCCACCGCAGAGCGCGAGGTGCACATGGCGGGCGCGATGCACCACGTCGTGGTTACCTGCATTCCACTGCTGGACGACGCGCGCGAACTGGTCCAGCTGGTGATCCTGGTCAGCGACCGGAGCGATACCCACCGCGCCGAGCAGGCGCTTCGGGATCAGCTCGCGGTCCACGCGCAGCTCGCCAAGGTCGGCGCGTCCGTCCCAGGCGCCATCGTGGCCTTCGAGCTCCGCGAGGGGCGCATGTCGTTCGTCTTTGCCACGCCTGCCATCGCGGAGATCTACGGGCTCCCGCTCGAAACGGTGATGCGCGACTGGGATGCCGCCGCATCTCGGCTCGGGGCGGACCGGGCACGGGTCCGCGCCAGCCTTGGTGAATCGGCGCAGAAGCTGACCCCATGGCACGACGCCTATCGCTACGATCATCCCACCAAGGGAGAGCGCTGGCTCGAAGCCTGGGCCATCCCCGAACGGCACCCGGACGGCGCGGTGGAGTGGCATGGGTTCATCAAGGACGGCTCGGACCGCCGGAGCGTCGAGCGCCGGGCGGCGCGCATGACCAGCATGTACCAAGCGCTCAGCGACACCAACGAGGCCATCGTGCGCGCGACCTCGGAGCGCCAGCTCTTCGAGCGCGTGTGCAGCATCGTCGAGCGCATCCCCGGCTGCGCGGTGGTGTGGATCGGCGTGCCGGACGCGACGCACACCAAGCTCCTGCGGATGGCCACCGCCGGCCCGCTCTCGCCGCGGGTGGGCGAGCCGGAGCTGCGCCTCGCCGCAGACCCCGCGAGCACCGCGCAACCCCTCATCTGTCAGGCGTTCTCCCAGGATCGCGTGCTCTACCGCAACGATCTCACCACCACATCGCTGCCCACGATGCACGGTACCGTCTCCGGCTCGGCCATCGGCCTGCCGCTGCGCCGCACCGGACGGGCGGTCGCCGCCTTCGGGGTCATCGCCACCGAAACCGGTTACTTCGACGAGGAGATGGTGAAGCTCTTCGAGGCCATGGCCCTCGACATCTCCTTCGGGCTGGAGGCGATGGCGGGAACCGCCGCGTTGCGGGCCAGCGAGGAGCGCTATCGCTCGCTGGTGGAGAACCTCGAGGACATCGTGTTCACGGTGGACCTCAAGGGCTCGTTCGTCCTGGTGAGCGGATCCATCGCGCGCTTCGGCTTCACCCGCGACGAGCTCATCGCACGGCCCCTCTTCCAGCACGTGCACCCGGACGACGCGCTCATGACCGAGGCGGCGCTAGAGGACGTTCGGCGCGGACAACCGTCGACCATCGATATTCGCTTGAACGACGCGGCGGGGCGCACGCGATTCCTGCGCGTATCGATGCGTCCCGCGCTGGACGGCGCCATCATCCGCGGAGCCCACGGCGTCATGACCGACCGCACCCGCCAGCACGAGACCGAGGAGCAGCTTCGCCTCTCGCAGAAGATGGAGGCGGTCGGCAGGTTGGCCGGCGGCGTCGCCCACGACTTCAACAACCTGCTCTGCGTCATCGGCACGTACACCGATCTGGCGCTCGACGCAGTCCCGGAAGGGGATCCGCTGCACCAGGACCTCACGGAGATTCGCCAGGCCAGCAACCGCGCCGAAGCCCTGACCCGGCAGCTCCTGGCATTCGGGCGCAAGCAGCTCATGCAGCCGGTGATCTTCGACCTCAACGGGC
>JABFRG010001124.1 GCA_013141295.1 Polyangiaceae bacterium | reverse complement strand
TCGGCGGCGACGACATCGACGTGCTCAGCGCGAGCTCGCTGGGCACGTCGATGTCGTCGCCGGACGATCGGGTCACCGGTCCGGCCTCCCGTGCGTGGTGAACGCGAGCTTGCGAAAGGACGGCTTCGCGCGCCCGCGCCAGATGTCGCGCGGCGGTGGCTCGGCTCACGCCACGCGCGGCCGCCACTCCTTCGATGGACAGGCCGTCGAGGTAGTGAAGACGAGGACCGCGAGAAAGTTCGAGACGGCACGGGACACAACGCGCTGGCAGACCTCCTGTAGCGGGGCGGCGCGTCGACGCAGTTTTTGCGGGCGAGCGGACGCGTGTCCGCTCGCGCGGCGTGAGGCAGAAAGGCCGGTCTCGGGGGCCGCTCCCACTTTCGTCTCGCTCGAACCTGCGCTAAGTGAAAGTTCCGATGAAGAACGAGTCCTTGCCGCCGACCAAGAACAAACAACTCCTGGCTTGGGTAGAGGAGTGCATCAAGCTCGCGAAGCCCGACCAAGTCGTGTGGCTCGATGGTTCCGAGGAAGAGAAAGCCCGCCTCACCGAGGAGGCCGTCTCCAAGGACATCATCAAGCCGCTGAACGCCGACAAGCTCCCCGGCTGCTTCTACTCCCGCTCGAACCCCAACGACGTGGCGCGCGTCGAGCACCTCACCTTCATCTGCACCCCCACCAAGGAAGAGGCCGGCCCCACCAATAACTGGATGGCGCCCGACGAGGCCTACAAGAAGCTCGGCGGCCTGTTCGACGGGTCGATGAAGGGCCGAACCATGTACGTGGTGCCCTACATCATGGGCCCTGCCGGTTCGCAGATGAGCAAGATCGGCATCGAGCTCACCGACAGCGTGTATGTTGCACTCAACATGCGCATCATGACGCGCATGGGCAAAGTGGCCCTCGACATGCTGGGCGACAGCAACGACTTCAACCGGGGCCTGCACTGCACCCTCGACGTCAACCCGGAGCGGCGCTTCATCTGCCACTTCCCCCAGGACAACACCATCTGGTCGGTAGGCTCTGGCTACGGCGGCAACGTGCTCCTCGGCAAGAAGTGCCTCGCCCTCCGCATCGGCAGCTACCTCGGCAAGAAGGAAGGCTGGCTCGCCGAGCACATGCTCATCCTCGGCGTCGAGAGCCCCGAGGGCGAGATGACCTACGTGGCCGCGGCCTTCCCTAGCGCCTGCGGCAAGACCAACTTCGCCATGATGATCCCGCCCAAGCGCTTCAAGGGCTGGAAGGTGTGGACCGTGGGCGACGACATCGCCTGGATGCGCGTGGGCGAGGACGGCCGTCTCTGGGCCGTGAACCCCGAGGCCGGCTACTTCGGCGTGGCGCCCGGTACGAGCATGGACTCGAACCCCAACGCCATGAAGAGCATCCAGAAGGACACCATCTACACCAACGTCGCCCTCACGAAGGACAACGACGTGTGGTGGGAAGGCAAGGACGGCCCGGTCCCCGAGGAGCTCACCGACTGGCAGGGGCGCCCCTGGAAGAAGGGCTCGACCGAGAAGGCCGCGCACCCGAACTCCCGCTTCACCGCGCCCGCCAAGAACAACCCCGCACTCTCCAAGTACTGGGACGACCCCAAGGGCGTGCCCATCAGCGCCATCATCTTCGGCGGCCGCCGCGCCACCACCGTGCCGCTGGTGCTCCAGGCCTTCAACTGGGTCAACGGCGTGTTCTTCGGCGCCACCATGGGCTCGGAGACCACCGCCGCCGCCACCGGCCAGGTGGGCGTCGTGCGCCGCGACCCGTTCGCGATGCTGCCGTTCTGCGGCTACGACATGGGCAGCTACTTCGGTCATTGGCTCGGGATGCAGAGCAAGCTCGAGAACCCGCCGAAGCTCTTCATGGTCAACTGGTTCCGCAAGGGCAAAGACGGCAAGTTCCTCTGGCCGGGCTTCGGCGAGAACATGCGCGTGCTCAAGTGGATCATCGACCGCGCCAGGCTCCGGGTCGGCGGCTACGAGACCCCCATGGGCTGGGTTCCGAAGGCGGGCGATCTCGACCTCTCGGGTCTCAACATGGATCACGAGCTGGTCGACGAAGCCACCCACATCGACCTCGGCGAGTGGACGACGGAGCTCGAGTCGCTCACCGAGTTCTTCGACAAGATGGGTCCCAACATGCCCAAGGTCCTGAAGATCCAGCGCGATCTCATGCTCGAGCGCATTTCGATGCTGCAAAAAGCCGGCGCCTGATTCGGAGCGTTTCGGGAAGCAAATGGCCTCCGCCGGCGTAAGCTAGCGGAGGCCATGTCGCATCCGTATCGTTCGGAGGAACAAGCCGCGCTGCCACCGGTGGATCGCACCCACTGGCCGGCCAGGCGCGCGTGGACGTCGGTGCTGACCGCCTCGCGGGCCGCGTACACGCTGGCGGCGCTGGGCAGTCCGTTCGTCTTCGACGCCATCTATCCGGGGCCCGGCGCCTTGGTGGGCGTAGCGCTCGCTGGAGTGGTGACAGCGGTGGTGTACCTGGGCGCCCACGCCCTCGCCAAGGCGTCGCACGCGGCCCGTGACAAGTTCGTGGCCAGCGACGTCGTGGGGGCGCTCCGTGACTTCGAGCCCTTGCTCGCCAAGAGTCGCCTCCTGCCGGGCGCCCAGGCGGTCATCGCGCTCAACGTTGGTGCATGCTACACGTACCTCGGGCGCGCCGACGTGGCCGTGGAGCTCTTCGACGCGGTGGAGGAAGCGGACACCATGCGCCTCGAGCATCGGCCGGTGCTGTGGCGCTATCAGGCCATCGCCCGCGCGACGCAGGGCGATCTGTGGGGCGCCCGCAAGGCGCGCGGGGCGCTTCCCGGAGAGCTCGGGTGGATCGACGCGCTGCTCCTCTGCCGAGAGCGACGCTACGCCGAGCTCATCCGCCACGCGGACGCCGGGGACTTCACGCTGAGCGCCGAGAAGACGCCGTACACCGAGTCCACCTTGCGGGCGCTCTCGCTGTTCGTGGCCTTCGGATGGAGCGCGGTGGGGGCTTCGCCGCTCGAAGGACGCGTGCCAGCGGACGAGGAGGCCAAGGCATTGGCCATCGTGCGCGGGGCGACCCCCGGGCAGCGAACGTCGATCCTGGGGCTGGTGGCCGGGTGGCCCGAGCTCCGCCGCTACGCGGAAGCCCACCTCGGCTGAGCGACTTTGAATGTCGGTGGACCGGCGCGCCCCTTGCTACAGGGAGCGTGTTCCCGAACTTTGGCCAACGGCCGGGCCGGGGATGACGTAAATTCGCAGGGTTACCAGCCTACGGGCTCTGTCCCCACTGGATCATTTCACCCAGACTCGAAGGATCACGATGCGCATCCGCCTCTTTGCCTCCCTCTCGATGGCGCTCCTGGCTGCCGCGTGCACGACCGATCCCCCCGGCGGCACCGTCGATCCCACGAGTGACGGCGGCCCGCAGGCCACCACCGACGGCAGCACCACGGCGCCGGACGCGGAGATTCCGCGCCCGATCACGTGCCGCGACAAGGTGAAGAACGGCGACGAGACGGACCTCGACTGCGGCGGCGCGTGCGCCGGGTGCGCCGACGGCCTGATCTGCAAGCTTGCGAAGGATTGCTCGAGCCAGGTCTGCACCGGCGGCAAGTGCGCAACGCCGACCCACACCGACGGCGTCAAGAACGGCACCGAGACCGACGTCGACTGCGGCGGTGACGCGAACGCCCCCAAGTGCACGTCCGGCAAGCGATGCGGCGGCGCCACCGACTGCGACAGCGCCGTATGCGTCGGCAGCATCTGCCAGAAGGCCACCGACAGCGACGGCGTGCAGAACCAAGGCGAGACCGACGTCGACTGCGGCGGCACGAACACCGCGAAGAAGTGCGCCGACACCAAGAAGTGCGCTGCGGGGAGCGACTGCACCAGCTCGAGCTGCAGCGCCGCCGCCAAGGTGTGCGTCCCCGCCGCCGCCAACGACGGCATCAAGAACGGCACCGAGACCGACATCGATTGCGGCGGTCCCGCGGGCACCACCCCGCGCTGCGGCACCGGGAAGACCTGCGGC
>JABFRG010000748.1 GCA_013141295.1 Polyangiaceae bacterium | reverse complement strand
CGCGCTGGCAGACCATCGCCGTGGACGGGCGCGGAGGCCTCTCGTCGTCGCCGGGTACCGATTCGCTCGACGACGTGGTGCCGACCGGGCGCGACCGCTGGGAGCCGGCGGAGCTCGGCGAGCACGTGGGGTGGGTGATCCTGCGCGACGACGAGGCGCGATCCCAGGGCATCTTCGGCGGCCTTCGCCTCCCTTCGCGCGGCGCCAGCTACGCCGCGAGCCCGGTACAGTT
This sequence comes from Polyangiaceae bacterium, assembly GCA_013141295.1. Classification (GTDB taxonomy): domain Bacteria; phylum Myxococcota_A; class Polyangia; order Polyangiales; family Polyangiaceae; genus JABFRG01. Next base: position 3,774 of record JABFRG010000748.1, on the reverse strand, counting down.
CGACGTGGTCAACGCCGCGACGCCGCCGGCACCCAGGCCTGGCGGGCGCATCTACGAGGCCATGGCCGAGCCCGAGCTGCATCGCACGCGCGCCGGTGGCCCGCTGGGAAAACCGGTACGGCTCGAGGCGAACGGAAACCCGATGGGCAGCCACGGCATCACCGTGAGTGGAACCCTCGCGTGGAGCGGCACGCACGTCCTGTTCGGCTACACGGAGTCGATGCGCGAATCCCGCGCGTACCTGCTGCCCATCGACTGCCACCGCTGAGGCGCCGCAAACCGGGTTCGGCTATCGTAGAGGTGATGAGCCAAGACGACCAGGATGTCCCGGGCACCACCGAGGCCGACGCTGCGACCCGCGTCTCCGGTCGCATGCTGCTCCTGCTCGCGGACCTCTTCCGCTTTCACGGGCTCGAGATCGCGGCCCACGTCAAGGGGCTCCCCTCGGTGGACAAGCCTGGTCCGCCGCCCCGGTGGATCTCCTGGGACGACTACGTCGAGCTCACCGAGCGTCTCGGGCATGCGTGCGGCGGCCCCGAAGGCGTGGCGCGCGCCATGCGCGGCGTTCCGAAGGACGCCTATGCCGAGCTCCGGAGCGCCCGAGGCTTCTTCCCCGACCCGGCCGCGTTCTTCGCTTTCTATTCGCACCAGATCATGCCGTCGATGACGCCGTGCTTCGAGTTCTCCATGGAGAGTCTCGGTGGGCAGCGGTACCGGGTTCGCTATGGAATGCGACCCGGCGCGCGAAGCACCGAGTGGTTCATGTGCGGCACCAAGGTCCTGGTGGAGCTCTTCCCGACGCACTTCGATCTGCCCGAGGCCAAGGTCGAAGTCGTGACGTTGAGCCCGCGAGTCTTGGAGATGAACGTGGAGTTTCCCAGCGTCGAACCGGCGAACCGCTGGGGCGACTGGCTCGCCCGCGGCGCGACGGCGCGCGCGCTCCGCAAGCTCGACGCCGAGGAGTCGGACGACACGCGAATGCTCACGCCGCGCGAGCGCGAGGTCCTCGCCCTGCTCACCCAAGGGCTCACCAACGCGGAGATCGCCAGCACCCTCGGGACGGCCACCAACACCGTGCGCCACCAGGTGGCCTCCATCATGGAGAAGATGGCCGCCGCCAATCGCACCGAGCTGGCAGTCCGCGCGGTGCGCAATCCGTAGTGCCTACACCCCGCCGTCGGCGACTACGGTGGCGCCCCACATGTACGAAGCCTCGTCGGAGGCCATGAAGCAGCCGAGCTTGGCCACTTCGTCGAGCGTGCCCACGCGCCCGAGGGCGCAGTGCTTCAGGTAATCCACCAGCCGGTGCTCCGGCAGGTTCTTGCCGAGGCCATCCTCGAGGAGCCCGGGCGCCAGGCACAGCACGCGGACGCCGTGCCGCGAGGCCTCCTTGGCCAGCGCCTTGGTGAGACCGTCGATGGCCGCCTTGCTGGTGGTGTAATGGATGGGCGCTTCGAGGATGCGCTCGCTCACCAGCGAGCCGATGTTCAGAATGACGCCCTTTTTGCGGCGCATCATGCCCCGGAGCGCGGCCCGGCTCGTGAGGTAAGCGCCCTTGACGTTCACGTCGAGGACCTTGTCGAAGTCCTCCTCTTCCAGCAGCGGAAGCGGCAGGTTCTGCGAGATACCTGCATTGTTCACCAAAATGTCGAGCGGCCCGAAGCGCGACTCGAGGTCTCGCATCATGCCGTCGGTACCCGGCGTATCGAGGACAGACACCGGGTAGCCGAAGGCCTGCCCGCCGGCGGCCGCGACCGCGTCCACCAGGGCCTTCGCCGCTTCCTCGTTGCGCGCGTAGCTGAAGCCCACCTTGGCGCCGGCCGCTGCGAACACGCGGACCATGGCTGCCCCGAGACCGCGTCCGCCTCCGGTGACGAGCGCGACCTTGCCCGCGAGGCGGTCGCTCTTCACACCGGGCTCCGCTTGAGCTCGTCCTTGCCCCAGATGCGTGGCTCGCCCACCGGCGCGAGGAAGCGCGCATCCTTGGCGCGGTAGAGGTTGTTGTAGGCGCAGCCGGGCATGAGACGCCCGTCCGGGAGCGCGTAGTGGGTGCAGCACTTCTTGATGCGATCCACCTCGAAGGTGTGCACGTCCATGAACGCGTGGATGAACACGGTCTTCACCAGGCTCTCGCCGATGTGCAAGCGCTCTTCCAGCTCCAGGGCCTTGTCCTCCGGGTACATGAGGAAGATGGCCCGGCGCAGGGACTTGAGGATCTTGTCCGAGTCCGGCACCTGTCCGGCGCTGGTCCACATCTCGTCGATGGTGCTGCGGATGGCGCTCTCGAAGGTCTCGTCCGGGCGAATCGTGCCGCGGTTGGAGATGACCTCCAGGTACTTTTCGAGATCGAGGAAGCGCGGGAACGGCACGTAACCACCCTCGGTCTTGAGCAAGTAGGTGAGCCCGAAGCAGCTGGGGTGCGAGCAGGGCAGGGGTAAGAAGTCGCTCTGCCGCAGAAGCCCGCCGCTCTGGGTCTCGGCGGCCTTCACCACGTCCGGGATGGTCATCACGTCCATGGGGTTGTGCGGCGCGAAGTGCGTTCCGCCGTAGCCGGTGTACGCCGCCGGCTGGAACGTGAGTGAGAGGATGAAGTCGCGCTCGTAGAGGAGCTTGATGCACTCGCCCACCTGATCGTCGTTCACGCCGCGGGCCAGCGTGGAGACGATGGTGGTGCGCACCTTGGCGCGCTCGAGGTTCGCCAGGGCCTTCTCCTTGGCGAGCTTCTGATCGCCGGCCCCGCGGAGCGCGCGCAGGGCAGGGTTGGAGAGCGCGTCGAGCTGCAGGCTCACGTACACGTTGCGCTTGGCCAGCTCCTCGCAGAAGGCCGGATCGGTGGCGATGCGCAGCCCGTTGGTGGAGATCGACACCCGGGAGATCTCCGACTTGGCCCGCGCCATGTCGAGGAGCTCGAAGAACTGCGGGTGCATGGTGGGCTCGCCGCCGGAGAGATTGATGGTCTCGAGGACGCCCTCTTTCTCCACCAGCCCGTCGAGGATGCGCGCGAACTCGTCCTTCGACATGTCGTAGTTATGGCGGTTCTCGACGATGCAGATGGGGCACTCGAGGTTGCAGTGATTGGTGATCTCGATGATGGGGAGGCAGGAGTGCTGCTCGTGGTCCGGGCACAAGCCGCAGTCGTCGGGGCAGCCCTTGTCGACGGCGGTGGAGTGCTTCAGCGGAATGCTCCCTTCCTTGATGTAGGTGAGCGACTTCAGGAACCAGTCGGCGTCACCGGAGATGAGCGCCTCCGACTGACCGTGCTCGGGGCACTGCTTGCGCAGGTACACCTTGCCTTGACGGATGATGCGCACGCCATCCACCGGGCGCTTGCACGAAGGGCAGAGCCCGCGCGAGAAGGAGTGATAGGTCTCCTGGCCGTCTTTGGCGGCGAGCACCGTGAACTTGGGCTCGGCGATCGGGAGCTTGATCATCGTGGTCTCTACTTGCTCTGAATGAGGGGGAGGGCGCGTTTCTGCGAGTCCATTCGCGACAGCATCTCCGGGGCGGCGAAGCGCTTGTCCTTCTCGCGGTACAGGACGTTGTACGAGCAGGTGGGAATGTTCGAGCCGTCCACGTCGGGGACGCCCACGCTGCATTTCATGATGCGCGCCACGTCGAAGCTCTCTTCGTCCATGTGCGAGTGGATGTAGATGGCCTTGGTGGCGCGCTCGGCGATCTTCTGGCGGGCCTCCAGCGGCAGCGCGCCGTCCGACGGGAACATCTCGCGCACCAGGCGCTTCAGGGTGGCGAGGATGCGCTCGCCGCCCTGAAGCG
>JABFRG010000881.1 GCA_013141295.1 Polyangiaceae bacterium | reverse complement strand
GCACGTGCCGGTCTCCTCCACGGCCCAGCCTGCCACCGTGCGCGAGCGTCAGATCACCACCGGAGAGATCGACGCCTTCGCCGGACCGCAGGAAGACGCCAGCGGCGAGCTCTCGGTGCTCGAGGATTCACGCAGCCCGGGCGCTCCTTCGGCACCGGTGCCGCCCACCATCGACGAGAACCGCCGGGTCATCGAGGAGTACCCTGTGGACTCCACGACGGCGGAGACGCTCAGCGCGCTGCAAGCCAACCTGCGGCGGGCGAGCGCTGCACCGGCGGCCGAGCTCCATCCGCCGTCGGAAGTCCCGCCCTCACGAACGCAGGTATTCGAGCGCCCGGAGGATCTCGACTCCCCGCTCGCGCCGGCGCCGGAAGTGGACTTCGAGGCCACGCGCATGCTGGTGAACGCGATCCCGGCGCAGGTCCGGGAAGACGCGGAGCCCACGCTGCCGCCGATTTCAGCCGAGCTCGAGGAAGAGCCCGAGGCCTACGAGGACGACCTCGAAGAAGCGCTCGAGGACGACGATCTGGCGCGCGAGACCGATCAGGCACTACCGGAAGAGAGCCTCGCCGAGGCCATGGAGGTGGAGCCCGACCTCGAGGTCGTGGAGCCCTTCGATCCGTCGCGCGCCGACGCCCTGCGGGCAGCCGGCGACTGGGGCGCGCTCTTTTCGCTCTACGCCACCCACGCGAGCCTCTCGACCGAGCCCGGCGAGCGTGCGCAGCTCCACCTCGAGGCGGCCATGGTGGCCGAGGGCGAGCTGGCAGATCTCGACGGCGCGTTCTCCGAGTACTTCGCGTCGGTGCTCGCGGCACCGAACCGCGACGAGGCGCAAGAAGGCCTCGAGCGGGTGGCCCACGCGCTCGGCGGTCACGCGCAGGGTCGCTGGCAAGACGCGACCCGTAAGCTCCAGGCCGCGGCCGAGCGCACCAAGACCCCGGGCGATCGCGGCGCCTACCTGGCGTTGCTCGCGCGCTGGCACGTGTTCGAGCTCAAGCGCCGCGACGTCGCCACCGAGTTCTTCGCGCACCTGCAGAAGGCCGACCCGGCGCACCCGTTCATGCTGGAGCGGCGCGCCAACGAGGCACGCGCCGCTGGCGATCTCATCGGGCAGAAGAAGAACCTGCTCCTCGCGCTGGAGCGAGCCACCCGCAAGGACGATCGCAAACGCTTGCTGCTGGCGCTGGCCGAGCTCCACGAGGGGCCGCTCGATCAGAAGAAGACCGCCGAGGGCTACTACCGGACCGCGCTCGACGAGAACCCGGACCTCGCCGACGCCATGAAGGGCCTCGAACGGCTCGCCCGGGCTCGCGGCGACGGCGCGCAGGTGGTCGTCATGCTGGAGCGCGAGGTCGAGCTCGCGACCGACGAGCGCAAGCGCCTCGATCTGCGCGTGAAGCTCGCCGAGGAATACGAGAAGCTGGGCGATCCCGCCCGCGCGGTGGCCACCGTGGAGCCATGCCTCGGGGTAGAATCGCATCGGAACAAGGCGTGGGTGCTCGTGGAGCGGGCCAAAGGGCGGCTCGGCGATCACGAAGGCGTTGCCCAGGCCATGCTCGCGCGCGCCGCATTCACCCAGTCGGTGAAGGCCAAAACCGAGCTCATGGTGAACGCCGCGACGCTCCTGGAGAACCAGGTGGGCGACGCGGACGCCGCGCTCGACGCGTGGCGCATGGTCACCATCGCCGACGACAAGAACCGCCGGGCGTTCGTGGAGCTGCGGCGCATCGCCACCGGGCTCGGCCGGATCGCCGACGCGGTGGCCTGGGGCATTCGCGTGGCGGAGCTCACCAAAGACAAACGCGAAGCCGCCGCGCTGCACGTGGAGCTGGGCGAGGTGCTGCTGCACGACGAGGGCGACGCGCTCGGCGCGAAGCTGCAGTTCGAGAAGGCCGCAGACCTCGACAAGAAGAGCGTCCGCGCGCTCGAGGCCCTGGAGCAGCTGGCCCGAAGCTCCGGCGACGACGGTCGCGCCGACTCGCTCTTTCATCGGCGCGCCCAGGCAACCGAGTCGCCCGAGCGCGCTGCGGAGCTGCTGGTCGCCGTGGCCGACGAACGACGCGACCGCGGCGACGTGGCGGGGTTCGTGGACGCGCTCACCGACGCCCATCGACGCGATCCGCACAACCTGGCGGCCGTCGACGCGCTCCTCGACCACTACGTGGACCGCGGTCAGTTTCGCGAGGCCTACCCTCTTTGCGAGCTGGCCATCGTCGCGGCGGATCGCTCGCGAGACGCGCAGACCGGTCTCCGGCGGCGACGCCTGCTCACCCGCATCTCGGCTTCGCTCGGCGAGCTCGAGCGGGCCCTCGACGCGGCGCTGGCCGCGTTCCACTTCGCGCCCACCGACAACGGCACCCGTGACGATCTCCTCGAGGTCACCACCCGCGTCGACCCGGAGTCGCTCGGGCGAGCACGCGGGGAGCTCGGCCGCATCGCCGAGATGGCGCGGACGCTCTCGCCGGCAGCCCTGTTGCGACTGGCGCAGTCACTGCAACTCGCGGGCGATCCCGAGCGCGCACGCGCGGTTCTCGATCGCCTCTTGCACCAGGCGCCGGACGACGTGGAGGCGCTGGAGATGCTGGAGCGCATCTTCGTAAGCGCCCGCGACTGGAAGGAAGCCGCGCGCACCAAGATGCACCTGGCGCGGGTCATGGGCTCGGCGGAGGATCGCTTCGTGAAGCTCACCCAGGCGGGCGACATCTGGGCACGACGGGAGAACGATCTGCGGGCGGCCATCTCGGCCTTCGAGGAAGCCCGACGCATCAAGCAGAACGATCCGTGGCTCCGGGAGACGCTGACCTGGGCGTACGAGGAGGCCGGCGACTGGCAGAAGCTGGCGCGCATGCTTCGCGACGACGCCGACGCCAACCAGGGCGAAGCCCGCCTGCAATCGCTCAGCGAGCTGGCCAACGTCGTCGAGGGGAAGCTCCGCGACACGCCGGCGCTGACCCAGGTGCTCGAAGAGATCCTCGACATGGACGGCAGCCGCCTGGACGCCTTCGAGCGACTGGTGCGCGCCCTCACCGAAGCCCGCGAATGGGGCGATCTCGAGCGCGCGTATCGCAAGATGCTCGCCCGAGCCCGCGATCGCGCGGAGCCCAAGCTCACCCTCGAGCTGTGGAAGCAGCTGGGCCTCATCTATCGCGACCGGCTGCGCGACAACGAGAGCGCATTGCAGGCGTTCGCCGCCGCCCGCAACCTCGACCCGAAGGACGCGGAGGTCCGGCGCATGCAGCTGGAGCTGGCGGTGCTCCTGGGTCGCCACGTGGAGACCATCGCGCTCACGCGCGACGCGGTGCGCAGCGAGCCGCTCGTGCCCTCGTACTACGTGACGCTGCACGAGCTGTTCTTGCGCGAGCAGGCCTTCGACAAGGCCTGGAACGCCCTCGACGTTCTGGCCCAGCTCGCGGAGCTCTCGGGCGAGCACGCCGCCTACTACGCGGACTATCCCCCCTACCCGCCGGCCACCGTCCCGGGCACGCTCACCGAAGACGCGTGGCGCTCGCACCTGCTTCACCCGGAGCTCGACGCGACGCTCACCACGCTGTTCCGTCACCTCTGCCCGGCGGCCCTGCGCGCGGACGGACGCATGGACGGCGAGCCGATCGCCTTCAGCGCGCACCACTCGCAGATCGCCGACTACGTGCACGCGTGCGTGGCCGATGGCGCGGAGATCCTCGGTCTGGCGCCGCCCGCGCTCTACGCCGGCCAGCTGCCGCGCGCGTTCACGCCCCGCATGCTGCCCGGCGGATCGGTCACGGTATCGCCGGGTCCGCTCTCGGCCACCGGTGACGCGCTGCTGTTCGAGGTCGGCCTCATGCTCGCGACGCAGCGTCCGGAGCTCTCGGCGTTGGCGTTCTTCCCGACCCTCAAGGAGCTGTCGACGCTCCTGGCCCGCGCGGCCCAGAAGGACGCGCAGCTGTTCGGGGCCATGACGCCGGAAGCCCAGGGCGAGGTGAGGCGCATCCTCGACGAAGCGGCCCGCATCGGCTCCAAGCTCGACG
>JABFRG010000457.1 GCA_013141295.1 Polyangiaceae bacterium | reverse complement strand
TGCCGGTGCCATGCGAGAGGCGCTCGGAGCGCTCAGGGGCGCGAGGGGCAGGGCGCTGGGCTCGGCGGTGGCGGTGGATGCTGCGGTGCCCGACGGGGAAACGGTTACGACGTGCGACACCGGGCGACGTGCGATGTGCGAGACGGCCAGGTACCCGCCAGCACTGGCCGCGATGGCCAAGCCCACCGCCAACCCACCGCGGAGGACGCGTGGGGCGCGCCCCTGGGCCGGCCTTCGCGCGAGCCACGCTCCGAGCGCCTCTCGCATGGCACCGGCAGATCCGAAGCGAGCCGCGGGATCCGGGCTCAAGGCGGTGGCGACCACCGTCGCGAGCTCCGCGGGAACATCCGGCGCCACGTCGAGCAGCGGCGTCGTAGCGCCGGCCATGGCTCGGACCACCTGCCGCAGCGGCGGCTCGCCATCGATGGGTGCGCGCCCCGCGAGCGCGGCGTACAGACAACCGCCCGCGCCGTAGATGTCCGTGCGTGCGTCCACCCGCTGCCCACGGGCTTGCTCCGGCGCCATGTAGGCGGGGGTTCCGAGGATCTCCCCGGTCTTGGTGAGCGAGGGCGCATCGATGGCGCGCGCCAGACCGAAATCGAGGATCTTCAACACCTCGCCTTCGGTCCCGGGGTTCACCACGAACAGGTTCCCGGGCTTCAGATCGCGATGGATGATGCCCAGCCCATGCGCCCGTTCCAGCGCCGAGAGGAGCTGGGAGCCCAGGCGCGCCGCGCGCGCCGGGGCGAGTGGACTTTCCTTGTAGAGTGCAAATAGCGTCTTCCCCTGGAGGAGCTCCATCGCGAGGAACACCTGCCCCGGAGCATCGCCTCGGCCCACGTCGAGCACCTCGACGATGTGCGGGTGTCGCAGGGCTTTGAGCGCCGCCACCTCGCGCTGGAAGCGGTCCTCCTGCGCCGGATCGACTGCTGCGAGGACCTTGATGGCCACCTCGCGCCCGGAGCCGCGGTCGGTGGCCTTGTAGACCACACCGAACGCCCCACGACCGATCACCTGTCCGATCAGGTAGCGACCGCCGAGGACTCGTGGAGCGCGCATACGACACTTCAGGCGACCAAAGCGCCGCGCTTCTGTCAACCTTGCGATCCGCCTACTCGGAGCAGCCGAGGGCCTTGTTCCGGCAATACTTTCCGCAGCGCCTCGTTCCTTCGGGGCACGCGCACACCCCAGCGACGCACTCGGAGGTCCCCACGCACTCGCTCGGCAGCCCGCAGCGTTCGCCCACCCAGACGCTCTTGAAGCACATGCCCTGGGTGCAGTGCTCGCCCGCGCCACAGGGGTGACCACAGGCGCCGCAGTGCCAGGGCGACATCGAGAGATTCACGCAACTCTCACCGCCGCAGGTCCGTTCGCCCGGAGCGCACGGCGCGCAGCGCTGCCACGGCGTAGCCCCGGTGCAGTGATGGTCTTCCTTGCACACGTCGCCGCAACCGCAATCGGCGCGCGATGTGCCGGGCGTCCGGCAACGATTGCCGCAGCGGAGTGCGCCGGTCACGCAGGAGCAACCGCCGGGGTAGCACTTCTCGAGCTCGCCGCACTGGTCGTTGCGGGTGCACGGGGTGAACGAAGCAGCAGGGGCGGCCCCCGAAGGCGGCACGGTTCGCGGCAACGCAAGCGACGCAGATGCAGACGCTGGTGCCAGCGGCGCGACATACGACTCCGAGGTGGCGCCGGTCGCCATGAGCTCGGGCGAGGTGGTGACGCGGTGGTCCACCTCCTTCTTCGAGAGCCGCGCGACCACGAAGTAGCCCCCTGCGGCCGCAGCCAAGGCAAGCACCGCCGCCAGCGCCGCGCGACCGAGCCGTGACTTCGCGGGCTGCTGGGCGACCAACCACCCGTCGAGCGCCTCGCGCATCTCCCGCGCCGCACCGAACCGGACGGAGGGCTCCGGCGCCATGGCTCGCTCCACCAGCGCAGCGAGCTTCGGAGGAGTCCCCGGCGCCACCTCACGGAGCGGCGTCGCGCCACCGGCCATCGCGCGCACCACCTGCTGCACCGGAGACGCGCCTTCGATGGGCGGGCGCCCAGCGAGCGCTGCGTACAGGCAGGCCCCGGCCGCGAACAGATCCGTCCGCTCGTCGACCCGCTGCCCACGCGCTTGCTCCGGCGCCATGTACGCCGGCGTGCCGAGGATGTCGCCGGTCTTGGTGAGCGAAGGCGCGTCCACCGCGCGCGCCAGGCCGTAGTCGAGCACCTTCAGCGTCTCGTCCGAGCCCGTCCCGACCACGAACAGGTTCCCTGGCTTCAGGTCGCGATGGATGATCCCCAACGCGTGCGCTCGCTCCAGCGCCGTCAGCAGCTGCACGATGAGGCGGACCGCCCGCACCGGCGCCAGCGGCGCTTCTTTGCACAATGCATACAAAGTCTTCCCCCGCAGGAGCTCCATGGCCAGGAACACCTGACCAGGCCCCTCCGCCTGCCCCACGTCCACCACCTCGACGATGTGCGCGTGCCGCAGCGCGCGCAACGCATCGACCTCCCGCCGGAAGCGACCTTCCTGCTCCGGGTCCACCGCCGTCAGCACCTTGATGGCGAGCGCGCGGCCGGTGCTTTGGTCGGTCGCCTCGTAGACCACGCCGAAAGCACCGCGACCGATGGGACGCCCCAGCTGGTAGCGACCGGCCAGGACGCGCGGCCCCGCGGCTGCGTTCTCGGGGTGAATCCGCATGCCGCCTCAGCCGACCAAAGCACCGTGCTCCTGTCAACGCGTCTCGCACTCCGCCATCTGGCAATAGCCGTTGCACGCGTGCCAGCGGTTCGGGCAAACGCAGGTTCCGTCCACGCAGTTCGACGTCCGGGGGCACTCGCCTTCCTGACGACACGCCGCTCCCAGGGGCACCGTGCGGTAGCAGCGCCCGGAGGAGCAACGCTCTCCGCCTTTGCACGCGCGACCGCACCCGCCGCAGTGGGCGTCGGCGTAAGCCAGGTCCTCGCAGTGTTGACCGCCGCACGGAGACTCGCCGTCGCGACACCGCTCACAGTGGCTGGTGAATCCGCTGGACATGCACACCTCGGACTCTTTGCACACGTCACCACAGCCACAGTCGGCGCGCGAGGTTCCCGCTATGCGACAACGGTCTCCGCACCGGATCGCGTCGGCGACGCACGAGCAGCCGCCGGGGTAGCACCGCTCCAGCTCGCCGCACTGGTCGTTGCGCGTGCACGGCTTGAACGACGGAACGCTCGCGGGCAGCGGCGAGGCCACGGCGCGGCTCGTGGGCGAAGCGGTCGATTGCGACACCGGCGAAACATAGGCCTCGGACGCGGCGCCGGTCGCCACCACCTCGGGCGAGGTGGTGATCGAGTGGCGAACCTCTTTCTTCGAGAGCCGTGCGACCACCACGTAGCCCGCCACGGCCGCAGCCAAGGCGAGCACCGCGGCCAGCGCCACACGACCGAGCCGTGACTTCGCGGGCTGCTGGGCGGCCGACCACCCCTCGAGCGCCTCCCGCATCTCCCGCGCAGAACCGAACCGGGCGGAGGGCTCCGGCGCCATGGCTCGCTCCACCAGCGCAGCGAGCTTCGGAGGAGCGCCCGGCGCCACATCACGGAGTGGCGTCGCGCCACCGGCCATCGCGCGAACCACCTGCTGCACCGGAGACGCGCCTTCGATGGGCGGGCGCCCGGCGAGCGCCGCGTACAGACATGCCCCCGCCGCGAACAGATCCGTCCGCTCGTCGACCCGCTGCCCACGCGCTTGCTCCGGCGCCATGTACGCCGGCGTCCCGAGGATGTCGCCGGTCTTGGTGAGCGAAGGCGCGTCCACCGCCCGCGCCAGGCCGTAGTCGAGCACCTTCAGCGTCTCGTCCGAGCCGGCGCCGACCACGAATAGGTTCCCCGGCTTCAGGTCGCGATGGATGATCCCCAGCGCGTGCGCTCGCTCCAGCGCCGTCAGCAGCTGCACGATGAGGCGGACCGCCCGCACCGGCGCCAGCGGCGCTTCTTTGCACAATGCATACAAAGTCTTCCCCCGCAACAGCTCCATGGCC
>JABFRG010000042.1 GCA_013141295.1 Polyangiaceae bacterium | reverse complement strand
AGCGGCACCCGCGGCACCGACGCCGCGCTGCTCCTCGGCGAGATCGAGCTCCGGGCGAAGAACTGGGCGGCAGCGCAGGCAGCCTTCCGCTCCGCCGGAACTGGGCCCCGCGCCGACTTCGGTCGCGCCCGGGCGCTGTGGGCGGGTCGCAGCCCCACCGAGGCGCGTCAAGCCGCCGAGGGCGTGCTCGGCGTCTCCAAGCAGCACGCCGGCGCCTTTTCGCTCCTCGGTATGCTCGACTTCGAAGACGGCCAGATCGAGCAAGCGCAGAAGGACGCCGACACGGTCATCGACGGCCCCGGCAAGACCACCGCCAGCCCCAAGGAACGTTCTCTGGCTTTCGCAGTGCGTGGGTTCACCATGTTCCGCGGCGCCAAGCCCGGCGATGCACGCGTCGCCTTCGACGAGGCCATCCGCCTCGATCCCCAGAACATCACCGCCCTCGTGGGCCAGGGCGAGGCGCTCTACGCCGACGCGCGCTACACCGAGGCGCTCTCGCGCTTCGAGACCGCCGCGCAGCTGGAGCCGCAGCACGTCGATGCCGTCGTCGGCGTGGCCAAGACCAAGAGCCATCTCGACCGCACCAAGGAGGCGCGCGAGCAGCTCGCGGCGTTGCGGCAGTCGCAGCCCAAGGCCATGCGCGCGGCGCTCTGGTACGGGAAGGTGCTGGCCATGCTCGGGGAGCGGCAGACGGCGGAGAGGGAGTTCGTCGCGGCCCTCGCGCTGGTCGACCCCTCCAAGACCGACGCCGTGGAAGCCTACGTGGAGTTCGCCATGTTCCTGGCAGCCCAGGGGCGCGCCAACGAGGCGGAGCAGAAGCTCCTCGACGCGAAGAAGCTCTTGCCGCCCAGCGCCGTCCTCGACCGCGCCATCGCCGACGTCGACGCCACCCAGGGCAAGTACGAAGAGGCCGTGGGACACTACCAGAGCGCGCTCTTGAAGCGGCCGGAAGAGACCGAGACCCGGTTCCGGCTCGGCGTCACCTACCGCAAGATGGCCAAGTTCGACCTGGCCCTCACCGAGCTCGATCGCGTCGCCGCGCAGGACAAGGAGTTCCCCGGCCTGGCGCTGGAGCGCGGTCTCCTCTTCGAGCAGTCCGGCGACGAAGAGCATGCCCTCGTGGAGTTCCAGGGCGCGCTCGCCAAGGCCCCCAACGATCTCGACCTCCAGCTCCGGGTGGCCGCCGCCTACGTGGCCATGGGCCGCACCGACGACGCGGTGCCCATGCTCGACAAGCTTCTCAAGGCCCGCAACTCGAGCGCGGAGGTGCAGCACTACATGGGGCGCGCCTACCTGAAGATGGGTGGTACCCAGGTGACCAAGGCCCTGGGGTTCTTCCGTCGCGCCGTGGAGCTCGACCCCAATCGCGCGGAATACTACGTGTATGTTGCATGGGCCGCGAACGAGTCGCCGACCCCGCAGGTGACGATGGCCCGGGAGTACGTCGACAAGGCGCTGGCCCTCGACAAGCTCCTGGCCGACGCCTACTGGCAGCGCGGCGTCGCCGAACGCAAGGAGCAGCAGGTGGAGGACGCCATTCGCGACCTCAAGAAGGCGCTCGCCCTCAAGCCCACGCGCTTCGAGGCCCACGCGGCGCTGGCCGATTGCTACGAGGCGAAGAACGACGAGGCGCAGGCGCTGGAGGAGTGGAAGAAGGCCCTGGCCATCAACGACAAGAACCCGGAGTGGCGCTACAAGTACGGCCGCCTCCTCTACGAGCGGCACAACCTCGGCGCGGCGGCCCCGCACCTCGCTTACGGCGCCACCGAAGGGCAGAAGCAATCCACTCGCCCCAAGTGGGTGTACACCGCCGAGTTCTACGCCGCCGAGGCTCTTTATCACACCAACAAAAAGCCCGAGTCGGTGGACCACTACCGGCTCTACCTCCAGCAGTCTCCGCCCAACGATCCCGATCGGCGGGATGCGCTCGCGAGAATGCGCTCGATGAACGCGCCCCTCGAAGCCCCCTGACGGCTAGCGAGCCGCTGCCAGTTGCTCGTGGAGCCAGCGGCGGTGCGCTTCGATGGGTGAGCCGGCCGGAAAGTGCGTGACGGTCCCGAGGATCGCCTTCGCGCGTTCCGGCTCGCCGGCTCTCTCGAAGAAGGTGGCCGCGGCCAGACGCTCCGGGGTGCCGAGGGGACCTTCGGAACCTTCGAGGAACCGCGCGGATCCGAGCCGGGCCTCGGCGCAGCCCTCGTGGCCGCAGTCGTGGAGCGCGCGCGCCATCGACGTGAGGGGAGCGGAATAGCCGCGCGAGCGGCTCTCGAGCGCTTTCGCGTCGTCGAAAACCTCGCGCGGGATCGATCCGCAGACCCACAGGCGCTTGGCCAGATCGCGATGTGCCCTCAGCGACGCCTCGAGACCGCTCGCATCGCACGACGCGCAGGGGCAGGGGTCGAGTGGCGGAAGGCCCTCCAGGTCGGCGCCGAGGTGGGCCGCGATCAGGCGACTCTCGTAGCGCGCATGGTGTTCGCTGCGGGCGATCGTGAGCAACGCTTCGACGTTACCCTCCAGCGCGGCGCGCAGGAAGCCTCGCTCGGCGTCGAGCGTTTCCGTCCCGTCGGGCCTTTCCCGGCGATGTTCGGCCACGCGCTCTTCGCAGCGACGGCGCACGCCTTCGAGGTAGGAGCCTTCCGGCCAGCGCGGGATGGCCGCCAGACGGACGTGCGCCTCCTGGTAGAGCCCCGCCTCCACCAGGTAGCGGACTGCGGCGAGGGCGAGTGGCCACCGAAGGGCAACCGCATACCCCGCGGCCGGGCGGGCGAGCATCTCGCAGGCCAGGCGTCGCGTCGTCAGCAGCGCTCCGCCCTTGCCCAACATGAACCCCAGAATGGCCGAGGACCGGTAGCCTCGCGACCAACCCGGCGCGGCCTCCTTCATCCAGCCCGGCGGGAGGGGGATGGGCTCCCAGAACGATCGCGCGAGCCGCGCGTGGAAGTGCAGCTCGTCCTCGATGCGGGCGAGGATGCTCCCCTCTGCGCGCGCCGGGTTGCACCCGCCGCACGTGCATTCGCTCACGTCGACGGCCACGGGATCACGCGCGTAGATGAGGGCGATCTTCGCTTCGACCCGCACACGCGGATCCTCCTGGAGAGTTCGCAGGGTGGCGATGTCGTTGCGGAGCGCCGCGGCTTCGAAGACGGCCCGTGCGCGATCGAACCACGCCAGGACCGCAGCCCCCGCGAGCGACACCGCGGCGATCACCAGCGCGAGGCGGGGCGATAGGAGCGCCGCGAGGCCAATCACGACCAGCGCGCCCAGCGCGTACCGCACCTTCCGGGCACGCGTGAACGGGAGGAGGCTCATCGGATCGCCATCGTGGGGCGCGGAGGGCGAAAGGTCGACTCCCCTGGGTTCCGGCGGAACACCTCGAGATCGTTCACCTCCTCGCGCGCGCCGTGGGATGGGCTCCGCTGCCGACGCCTCATGCCTCCGGTGCCGCTTCCAGGCGGCGCTCGGTCTCGAGCGCCATGCGCGCGAACGCCGCGACGTCCAGCGTTTCGCCCCGGGCATCCAGGGAAATGCCGGCGGCGATCGCCGCCTCCTCGAGCGCCGCCCGAGTCGGCAGGATCTTGGCCCAGGCGTTGCGCAGGGTCTTGCGTCGCGTCGCGAACGCCGCGCGCACCACGTCGCGGAAGGCGTCGGTCTCGGCGGCGATGGCGTGCGGCTCGAGCTCGATGACCGCGCTCGTGACGTCGGGCGGCGGGAAGAAGCAACCGGGCGACACCGAGCGCACCCGGTGAACGATGTATTGTGCACGCACGAACACGGTGAGCGCGCCGTAGGTCTTGGTGGATGGCTCTGCCGCGAGCCGATCGGCCACCTCGGCCTGGATCATGAACACCGCGCGCGTCAGGTGCGCCGCGATGCTCACCGACATCTCCAGCAAGGGGCCGGTGATCTGGTACGGCAGGTTTCCCGCCAGTACCTCGGCACGTCGGTACCGGAGAACAGCGCCGGGACGTCCACCTGCTTGGCGTCGCCCTCCACCAGCACCAGGCGCCCGCTGGCGATC
>JABFRG010000884.1 GCA_013141295.1 Polyangiaceae bacterium | reverse complement strand
CGAGAGGAGCAACCGCGCCAGCGCGTTGCTGGCGACGGTGCCGTTCTCCGCCAGCAACGCGCTGGCGCGGTTGCTCCTCTCGGGCATCAACTGGGCGCAAGGCCCGACTCCCCCGGTGCCCGCGCCGCCTCCCCTCGACGCGACGCCCGCGCCCTCGGACGGCGTGCTCGCGCTGGGCGACGGCGGCAGCGAGACCGAGGTGCAGGCGCTCCGGCGCGAGGTGCTGGAGCTCAAGAAGGCCATGCAGGACGAGAAACGCGCCCGCAAACGTTGATGTTGCGGCGCAACAATCGGCCCTTGACGCAAGCGGTCACGAGTCGTAGGTTCCCGCTCGACCGCAATTGTTGCGGTGCACCAATTCGGGAAAGGGACACCATCATGGACGCGAACGTACAGAGCAACTGGCAGCGCGCGACGGAGATCGTCACCGACCAACTCGGCCGCTTCATCTCCCTCGTGGGCGAGACCTCGACGGCCCAGTGGCACGGCGTGCAGACCGCCGCCCGCGAGACCAACAAGGCCGCCGCCAACGCCTTCACGTACGTGGGCGAGGTGAGCGCGATCATGACCAAGTTCCAGCTCGACGCCCTCAAGGCCGCCACGTCGCTGCCCAAGAAGGACGGCTGAGGCCGCCGGCGGCGCACCTCCCGTGCGCCTGCCACCCGAGTTGCGAGATTCCCGGTGGATCGTCAACATGGTTGGCGGTCCATCGGGCTTTTGTGGGGCAATTTCGATGGACCGGGGTATGCTTCGGGCAGGTCACCTCCATGGTCTTGCGGCGTTCCTTCTGTGGTCTCCTGATGCTCGCGGCCGCCGCGTGCGTGTCGCCGACGATCCCGCTTCCGCCCCCGGAGGCGCCGAGCATCGCCCGCGGCGCCGAGCCGCTGACGGCCCACCTCGCAGGTCGCAACGTCGAGCCCAACGCCATCATCGTGGTCTACAACCTCAACACCGGCGTCCCCCGTGATCGCCGCGTCACCGGGGCTCAGGCCGACGACAACGGCAACTGGGAGTGCGACGTGCGCTACGCCCAGGAAGGCGAGTTCGTGTCCGTCGCCCAGGAAGTGAACGGCGAGCGCTCGTCGGCCCGGAGCTTCCCGCTCCGGTTCTAGTCAGCCGGCTTCGCGGCTGGCGAGGACCTTGAGGCGTACCGGGGCGCTGCGCTTCTTCGGGCGTTCGCCCACGTCGATGAGCGTGCCCACGAGATCGTAGTCGCTCGCTTGCTCGACACGGACCCGCCGGAGCTGGCCCGGGTGGCACTCGTCGCCGGAGAGGAACACGTGGCCGTCGATCTCCGGAGCCTGGCCGGCGTGGCGACCCTGCATCACGAACTCGTGCTCCTCGCTGACGCCCTCGACGAGCACATCGAGCTCCTTGCCGATGAGGCTCTTCTGGTGGGCTCGGGCGATCTTCCGGGCCGCGCTCATGAGCGCGCGGTAGCGCTTGCCGGCCTGGAGCGGCGTCACCTTGCCTTCGAGGGCGAAGCTCTTGGCGCTCTCCTCGTCGGAGTAGCGGAAGACGCCGACCCGCTCGAACTTGGCCCAGTTCACGAAGTCGACCAGCTCCTGGAACTCGGCGTCGGTCTCGCCCGGGTGCCCGACGATGAACGCGGTCCGGAAGGTGAGCCCGGGAATCGCGTTGCGAAGGCGCTCCACCACGCGCTTCTGCCGGTCTTTGCCGTGGCCCCGGCGCATTCGCTTGAGCATGGCGTCGGCCGCGTGCTGCAGCGGCATATCGACGTACTTCACCACCTTGGGGTGGTTGGCGAGGACGTCCGTGAGCTCCTCCGTGAGGGTCTCGGGATACAGGTAGAATACACGGACCCAGCGCACGCCCGGCACGTCGGCCACCGCGCGCACCAGCTCCGCCAGGCTGGGACGACCCTCGAGATCGCGCCCGTAGGCCACCGTGTCCTGGGAGATGAGGTTGAGCTCGAGCACGCCCTGGGCCACCAGCTCCTTCACCTCGCGCACCACGTCGGCCAGCGGCCGCGAGCGCTGCTTGCCGCGGAACTCGGGGATGGTGCAGAAGGCGCAGGTGCGGTTGCAACCTTCGGCGATCTTCACGTAGGCCGAAGCGCTGGGGCCGGTGAGGATGCGCGGGTCCTTGGCGCGGACGATCCAGTCGGCGGGGTTGCCCACCAGCATGCGCTTGGCCTTGCCGCCGAGCACCTGCTTCAGCTTGAGCATGTCGCTGGAGCCGAGGAAGTGGTCCACCTCGGGCATCTGCTCCGAGAGCTCGGTCGGATACCGCTGGGAGAGGCACCCGGTGACCACTAGCTTGCTGCAGGATCCCGCTTTTCGCAGCTCCGCCATCTCGAAGATGGTGTCGATGGACTCCTTCTTCGCCTCGCCGATGAACCCACAGGTGTTGACCACGATCACGTCGGCATCCTCGGCCTCCGTGGCGAGCCCGTAGCCGGCATCTGCCGCCACACCGACCATGACCTCCGAATCCACACGGTTCTTCGGGCAGCCGAGGCTCACGAAGTGAATCTTCCGACGCATGGGGCGGTCAGTAGCGCGACCGGGGCAAATTTGCCACCCGGCCCGCACGTTGCCCCTTCGTGGACCATTCGTTGCTCGGGCGTCATCGAGCCCTTTCGTCTCCCGCGGACGGTGCTAAAACACCCGTCATGAAGCGCTTTTGGCTCCTTCCCGGGTCCCTCTTCCTCGGCGTCGCTCTGTATGCCGGCTGCAGCTCCAACGCGGGCGGTTTCAGCTCGAGCTTCGACGCCGGCGAGGCGGGCCCCATCGACACCTCCGATGCCGGGCCCGGGCTCTTCGACGACGCCTCCGCCACCGCGTCCGTCAATGTGACCCTCACCGGTGTGGTCTATGCGCCCAACGGCACGCTCCCGCTGGCCGGCACGCTGGTGTACGTCACCGACGCCCAGCCGGACCCGATTCCCCAGCAAACCTACTGCGACAAGTGCATCACCATCCCTGCGGGCACCTTCGTCGTGTCCAAGGCCGACGGCACGTTCTCGCTGCCGGTGAAGACCACCACCGGCAAGCACTTCCTGGTGGTGCAGAAGGGGCAGTTTCGCCGGGTCCGCCCGTTCAACGTGGAGAAGGAGGGCGAGCTTCGCTTCGACAAGACCTTCACCTCGCTACCGGGGAAGCGCGACGCGACGCTGGGCGACGACGTGCCCAAGATGGTCGTTCTGAAAGGGCCCAGCAAGTTCGACAAGATCGAGGAGTCGCTGAACAAGCTCGGTATCACCGACATCGAGGTCCAGAATTCGCGCGATCTCGTGAAGAACGCGGCGGAGCTCCAGAAGTACCACGTCGTCTTCATCCCCTGCGACGACCGCGACAACCCCCAGAGCGCCACCGCCGAGACCCGGCAGAACCTCCAGGCGTTCGTCAAATCCGGCGGCAAGCTCTATGTCACCGATTGGTCCTACGAGTGGGTACGCCAGCCGTTCGGTGGCTTCCTCGGCTTCGACGGCGATCAGTCGTTCGGGCAGACCACGGTGAGCGAGTACGACGGCGCGGGAACGGTGGTCGACCCCGGCCTCAAGGATTGGCTCACCGCCGTGGGCGAGACCAGCTTCACGCTGCAGGGCAGCTACACCCGCATCAACTACGCCAACACGCTCCCCGGCCTCGACCCCGACGGCAAGGACACGCTCATCACGCCCAAGGTGTGGATGAATGTAGACTACAACGGCAAGCCCTACGCCTCCACCGTGAGCTTCGAGCAGCAGTGTGGCCGCGTGCTCTTCAGCACGTACCACACCGAGGGCGGCTTCGGCGGCTCCGGCCAGTTCCTCGCCCAGGAGAAGGCGCTGCTTTACATCCTCCTCGAGGTCACGGCGTGTGCGGGCGAAATAGGCGGCCCCAAGTGAGAGCGGGCGGGGTCGGCCAATACCTTCGCGGGTCGGGCGCCGGGACCGAGTAGGCACCCCCGGTTTCCCGGGGGCGCCTCTCACAGAACCGGACAAGTGCTGTTCACATCCGGCTCTTCGGGGCGCTGGGTTTTGACCCCCGGCGCCGGCCGGTTTACGACCTCGA
>JABFRG010000910.1 GCA_013141295.1 Polyangiaceae bacterium | reverse complement strand
TCTTTGGGCGCGCCCGCGTCGTCGGCAGGTGTGGTGGGTGCGGTGGGCACGCTGGTGGGCGCCGGCGCGGCAGCATCGGGGGGCGGCGCGCTCGGCGTCGCGCTGGCCGACATGGTCGCAGCGGCTGCCGCCGGTACGAGCCCGTTGGGGCCCCAAACCACGGCCGAGTCGGGGTCCGGCTGGCCGTCGTCGTTCTTGTCGACGAGGATGGTGATCTTGTCGCCCTCCCAGGTCCACCACTGGTCGATGCGACCGTCTCCGTTGAGGTCGCGCTCGCGGCGCACCCGCTTGCCGGTGCCGGGGTCGAACACGTCCCACGTGTCGAGCTTGCCGTCGTTCGTGGTGTCGAGCTCCGCCACCGTGAGCTTCCCACCTTCGTAGTGCTCGATGGAGTTCACGATGCCGTTGCCGTCGAAGTCGGTCTCCCGGCGTCGCACCTGACCCGACGCGTCGAAGTACGTGTAGAGGTCGGGCTTCCCGTCGAAGTCCACGTCGGAGACGCGGCACACCTCGCGACCACCCTTCATGATGCGGCGGATGTCCGGTTTGCCATCGTTGTTGGCGTCGTCGCTCTCGCCGGTACCGTCGCAGCTCTCGTGCTGGATGGCCGTCTCCCGAGCGCCGCTGGGGTTCTTCACTCCGGTGCCGCCGGCTTCGTCGCTCTTTCCGCACGCGACCATCGTGGCCATCCACGCGACCACGCCGGAGGCGACGACAAATCCAATCCCGTCTCTGACCTTCATTCCGGGTCCTTCCTAAGCAGCAACCGATTCAGGGCATGCACCCTCCGAAGGAGAGCGCGCATCAGCGAGGCCCAAGCACGCAGGTAGCGGCTCGAACAATAGATGGGAGCGCCCTGGCACTGCAAGCGTGACCCTCCCCATTCGACTCCCGTTGGGTGACACCGGAGCTTATATACCTACATATCGCACCACCAACGCCTCGTCCCGGACTTTGGGTTTTCCACAGCTTTCGCAACAGTTATCCACCGTAATTTCCGTCTCTATTGGATTATCAAGCGAAGAACGGCCACGTCTTGACCGACACGTATGTTCACGTAGTGTATATCTGAATCGAGCAGGGACGCCCGAACGCTATGGCCAAGGGCACCCGGCTTCGACTAGAGCGACAGATGCCAGCTAGTCTTGGTGAGTGAGGGAACCGCGAGATGTCTCGGAAGAAAATCTCGACGACAATCTACGTGACGCCGGAGCAAAACGACCGGCTGAAGCTCCTTCACGAGCGCACGAAGGTTCCGGTCGCCGTATACATTCGTGAGGGGATCGATCTGGTGCTGCGCCACTACGCGCATCTGCTGCCCGGTCAGCTCGCGCTCGACGTCACGCCGCCGCCGCCCGCGGTCGAGGCCAAGCGTCCGACCAGCACCGACGCCACCACCGACGAGGAATCGGGGCCCATCGCGCCCCGCGCCTCGCGCGACGACCTGGAAACCGCCGCCGCCAGCGCCAAGAAGTAGCCCGCGTCACTGCGCTTGTAGTGCTGCGGCTCGCAATGCGCTAAAGACTCGCGCGCTCCTTCATGACCACGCCGCAGTCGCACATCCGCAACTTCTCCATCATCGCTCACATCGACCACGGAAAGTCGACGCTGGCCGATCGCATCTTGCAGCTGACCGGCGCCCTCACCGAGCGTGAAGCTCGGGCGCAGTTCCTCGACAAGATGGACATCGAGCGCGAGCGGGGCATCACCATCAAAGCGCAGAACGTCCGCCTGAAGTACACGGCGAAGGACGGGACGCTCTACCAGCTCAACCTCATCGACACGCCAGGCCACGTGGACTTCAACTACGAAGTCTCGCGTAGCCTTTCCGCGTGCGAGGGCGCCATCCTGGTGGTGGACTCGACCCAGGGCGTCGAGGCGCAGACGCTGGCCAACGTGTACCTCGCCATCGACCAAGGCCTCGAGGTCATCCCGGTCCTCAACAAGGTCGACCTCCCCTCCTCCGACGTGGATCGCACCAAGGAGCAGATCGAGCAGATCATCGGCCTCGACTGCAGCGACGCGGTGGGGTGCAGCGGCAAGACCGGCGTCGGCGTCCCGGACATCCTCGAGCAGATCGTGAAGAAGGTTCCGCCCCCCAAGGGCGACCCCGACGCGCCGCTCCGGGCCCTCATCTTCGACTCCTGGTACGACAGCTACCGCGGCGCCATGGTCATGATCCGCGTGGTCGACGGCACGCTCAAGCGCGGCGACCGCATCAAGTTCATGGCCACCAAGCAGGACTACGAGGTGACCGAGCTCGGTAGCTTCCAGCCCTTCGCCGTCGCCATCGACGAGATTGGCCCCGGCGAGGTCGGCTTCCTGGCCGGCAACATCAAGAGCGTCACCGACACCAAGGTGGGCGACACGGTGGTGCACTTCGGTCGCCAGGCGGAGACGCCCCTGCCCGGCTTCAAGGACGTGAAGCCCATGGTCTTCGCGGGCATCTTCCCCACCGATAGCTCCGACTACCCCACCCTGCGCGACGCCCTGGAAAAGCTCCAGATGAACGACGCCGCGTTCTCCTTCGAGCCGGACTCGTCGGAGGCCCTCGGCTTCGGTTACCGCTGCGGGTTCCTGGGCCTCCTCCACATGGAGATCATCCAGGAGCGCCTGGAGCGCGAGTTCAACCTCGACCTCATCACCACCGCGCCGAGCGTCGTGTACATGGTCTACAAGACCAACGGCGAAGAGGTCCGCGTGGACAACCCCGCGAAGCTCCCCCAGGTGCAGTACATCGACCGCATCGAAGAGCCGTACGTGAAGATGACCATTCACGTACCGCAGGAGCACATCGGCGCGGTGCTGGCGCTCTGCCAGGACAAGCGCGGCACGCAGCAGGGCATGGCCGCCTCCGGCGATCGCTTCATCATCACCTACGAGATCCCCTTCGGGGAGATCCTGTTCGACTTCCACGACAAGCTGAAGAGCGTCTCCCGCGGATACGCGTCGATGGACTACGAGGTCGTCGGCTACCAGCCGGGCAACCTCGTGAAGGTCGACGTGCTGGTGAACGGCGAGCCCCTCGACGCGCTCTCCATCATCGTCCACAAGGAACGCGCCTACCCGCGCGGCCGCTCGCTCGCGGAGAAGCTCAAGGAGTTCGTGCCGCAGCAGCAGTACGAGGTGGCCATCCAGGCCGCCATCGGCGGGAAGATCATCGCCCGCGAGACCGTGCGCGCGCTCCGCAAGGACGTCACCGCCAAGTGCTACGGCGGCGACATCTCCCGCAAGCGCAAGCTCCTCGAGAAGCAAAAAGAGGGCAAGAAGCGCATGAAGCAGGTGGGCAGCGTGGAGATTCCGCAGCAGGCCTTCCTGGCGATCCTCAAGGTCGACGGCTGATCGCGAGAACGGCTGGCTCCGGGGCGAGGGCCCTCGTTGCGGCCCGCGCCCATCAATCCCGAGGGGGCTGGATCACATCGGATCCAACACGTACGTGTGGGACATTCGCGAATTTCGGGCAGAAACGGGCTGCAAACACGCGAAATGTGCGGGCGCGTCTTTTGCATAAAATCGCAGTCATGACGGAGAGTCGACGTTCCTACCGCCCCCCGCCCTCGGCCGAAGAGACCTCCGAGCGTCAAGCGCTGGTGGTGAGGCGTGGCCTTCCACGAGAAGACCGGGATCTGTTCGCTTCGCGGGTCGAGGAATCGGTGGCGCCGCCGCCCTCCATTCGGACCGGTGAGCGGAGCGAGAACTCGGTCCTGTTCTCCGTCGACGTGCTGCGCAAGGCCGCCTCGAGCGCGCCCCCGCCGCCTCCGGTCGTCCAGAGTCGTCCGCAAGACGACGACGGCGCTGGCACCATCGACCTCAATGCCCTGGCCCAGGCCACCGGCGGATCCCTCGCCTACAAGCCGCTGACCCTCAGCGAGCCCCCCATGGCCGCGTTCGCGCAGGACGTCGGCGGTCCCATCACCAGCCACGGCCGCTCCTCTGGCGGCTCCCGCACCTGGATGTACGTGGCCGGCGGCGCTGTCGCTGCCTTCGCCGTGCTGGGCGGCGTGGCCATCGCTGCCACCTCCGGCGGCG
>JABFRG010000741.1 GCA_013141295.1 Polyangiaceae bacterium | reverse complement strand
GTGATCGCCGTCGCCTTGGCGCGCGGGCCTCCGCGTGGTTCTCGTGGAACCGGATCACTTCCTCTTTTTTCTTCGGAGACTTCTCATGAACATCCTTCGCAGCAGCACACTCGCACTCGCACTCGTCACGCTCTCGGCTTGCAGCTCCAGCGGCGGCGCGGCCCCGACCATCAGCGGGCTGTCCATCACACCCACCGACATCACCGTGGGTGCGGCCACCACACTCAACGGGCAGTTCGACTTCACGGACGCCGACGGAGATCTTTCGGACGTGACCATGACCATCCAGCGGGGGACCCAGACCTCGTCGCTGCCGAGAGCGCCGATCCAGGGGGTGGGCGGACAGAAGAGCGGAAAAGCGGGCTTCGCAGCGCTGTTTCAAGCGGGTGCGGCGGGGCCGGTCGAGGTGCACGTCACGGCCTACGACGGCGCGGGCAACGTCTCCAACGAGCTCACCACCACGCTCACCGTTCGCTGAGCGGATCCCGAAGTCTGCTAGCATCCACGCGATGCGGCCGCTCGAGATCGCGTTCGTCGTGGTCGCGCTCGCGTCGCTGGTCTGCGTCGTGGTGCCCTTTCGGGGGTGGCTCGCGCCGCGGATTCCGCCGCTCGCAGTGCTCCTCGGGATGATACAGGGCGCGGTGGAAGGGGTGAGCTGGCAGCCCGCCCCTTTCGAGCTCCTGGCTGCACTCTGCTTCGCGCTCTGGCTTCACACGATGCGCCACGGGCTCACGCAGCCCACCCTTTCATGACCCGCGACGCCGACACCATGCGCAAGGAGGGCTGGTCGGAGGCCGACATCGCGCAAACGCTCGGTACCCTGCGCGCAACCTTCGATCGCCTGCCGGTTGGCTACTTCCTGTCGATTCCCGGCATGTTCCACCCGGACTTCTCGGACGCGCCGCTGCTGTCTCCGCTGGCTCGGCCCTTGGGGCTCACCGGCTCGGTGCCGACGGAGCGCGGGCACGCCATCGTCGGGGGCTATGCGCTCGCGTTCTTCGACCGTCACGTCCGGGGCGAAGTCGCACCGCTCCTCGACGCCGCGCCCGCCCCCGACGTGCGCTTGGAGGTGCGTCGCCCGCCCGCGCCATGCAGAGATGGGGGGATGTAGGTCGGCAATTTGCCGCATTCGCGCGGCACCTGGGCGCCAAAGGTGGTTCTCGCTGGGGCGACGGCTTTTGATATGCTCCAATCGCGCCGCGCCGCGTGCGGTGCACTCGCCCCGCACGAGAATGGGGCACGGGAACCGATGAATACGACGTTTGGGAGATACCGCCTGCTGGAGCGCATCGGCCAGGGAGGCATGGCCGAGGTGTTCAAGGCCAAGAGCTATGGCGTCGAGGGCTTCGAGAAAGTCGTCGTCATCAAGCGCATTCTTCCGGACCTGGCGCGCTCCAAGGAGTTCGTGGATATGTTCATCCACGAGGCCAAGCTGGCGGTGCGCCTCTCGCACGCCAACATCGTGCAGGTGTTCGACCTGGGCATCGCGCCCGGCGGTGAGGTGCTCGGCTCGCGGCAGCCCGACGCCTACTACATGGCGATGGAGTACGTGCACGGGCTCGATCTCGCCACGCTCCTGACCCGAGCCCGCCGCGAGCACATGAGCTTGCCGCCGGAGATGTGCGCGTACATCGTGGCCGAGGTCGCCAAGGGCCTCGACCACGCGCACCGCCGCCGCGACGAGCAGATGCGCCCGCTCAACGTCGTGCACCGCGACGTGTCGCCGCAGAACGTGCTGCTCTCCCTCGAAGGCGAGGTGAAGGTCACCGACTTCGGCATCGCCAAAGCGCGCGGCGCCCTCGACACCAACGACGAGGACACCAAGGCGCGGAAGCTCCAGGGCAAGTTCAGCTACATGAGCCCGGAGCAAGCGCGCGGCGAGAACGTCGACGCCTCGAGCGATATCTTCTCGCTCGGCACCGTGCTCTACGAGTGCCTGGTGGGGGTGAGCCCGTTCGCGGCACCCACCACCTTCGAGACGCTCCGGCGCGTGCAGCAGTGCGAGTACCCGCCGGCGGAGCTGGCGCGCCCGGACATCCCGGCGGACCTCGCGCAGATTCTCAAGACCGCCATGGCGCGGGTGCCCACCGAGCGCTTCACCGACGCTGGCCGCATGCACGAGGCGCTCTTGGCGTTCCAGTACGGCCATGGGCATCGCTTCTCGTCGGCCGATCTGGCGCTGTTCTTGGCGCGGTTTCGCGCGCAAGAAGACACCGGGCAGACGCAGTTCGGCAGCCTCGAAGCGCAGGAGCGTACGCCGGTGGACGCGCAGCCTCTGGGGGCTACCGTCTCGGCGGCCGTGCCTGCCGTCGATCCCGAGGTGTCGGACCTGGGCGAGCGGCGCGATCTCACGGCCCTGGCCCTGGTGCTCTTCGACCGCGGACCGTTGCCCGACACCGCCGAGAGCACCATCGAGCGCTACGGTGGCAGCATCCTGCGCGCCGAGGCGGGCCTGGTGCTGGCCCTGTTCGGGCTCACCGACCCCGACGGCCGCGACACCGAGACCGCCACCCGCTGCGGTCTGGTGTTGGTACGGACGCTCACCGGCGCCAGCGTGGGGGTGCACGTGGGCCGCGTGTATGTTACACGCGAAAATCAGGCCGGCGAGGACGAGCGGCTGGGCGCGCTGGTGGACGGCGCCATCGCCCTGGCCCGCTGCGCCGACCAGGCTTGTGCGGTGTCGCCGGCGGCGGCCAAGCAGGTGCGCGCGCTCTTCGAGCTCTCGGAGATGGAGCACGCGGTGGAGCGCGGCTCGCTGGTGCGCGACGTGCGCCCGCTCTCCGAGGCCTTCGGTCGCTTCGTCGGCCGCCGGGAGCAGCTGCGCCGGGTGGGCGAGGTGCTGGCGCTCGCCACCAAGCGCCGGGCCCAGGCCCTGACCATCCGCGGTGACAACGGCGTGGGCAAGACGCGCCTCCTCGTGGAGATCGAGCGACGCCTCCGCAAGGGCAACTACAACGTCGGCTTTCACCTCGCCACCTGTCCGCCGCAAGGGCGCACCATTCCCCATTCGGGAATCGTGTGTATGTTGCAAGAACTGGTGGGGCTGAAAGAGGGCGAACCGGTGCGGGTCGACGTGGTCTCGCCGCGGCTACGCGCGCTGGGCCTGCAAGAAGAAGAGGTGGGCGCCGTCCTGGGCGTGCTGGGCGTGAGCGTGCCATCCAGCGAGGGCGACCTGCGCCCGGCCTTGCGCGCTGCCTTCGGTCGCATGGTCACCAGCCTGTGCGACGATCGCCCGCACTACTTCGCCTGGGACGCGGCTCACTGCATGGATGCCGAGAGCCTGTCGCTCATCGAGGCGGTCTTCGACCGGCTCGCCTCGGTGCGCGTGGTGTTCGCTTTCGCGGTGCGCGCAGGCTTCTCCCACACGCTGGAGCGCTTGCCGAACCACCTCACGCTCGACCTCACCGACCTTCCCGACGAGGACGCCGATCGGCTGGTCGCGGCCCGCCTGGGCGTGGAGCAGGCTCCGCCGGAGATCCTCACCTTCATCCGGGAGCGCGCCGGTGGTCATCCGCTGTTCATCGAAGAGGTGCTCAAAGGGCTCCTGGCCGCGCGTGCGGTGACGGTGGCCGATCGCAAGGTGGTCTCCGTTCGCCTGGTGGGGCAAGACCTGGCGCTGCCCAAGACCCTGCGCGGGCTGGTGGCCTCACGGGTGGCGCAGCTCGAGGACGAGGAACGCGCGACCCTCTACGCCGCGGCGGTGGTGGGCGATCCGGTGGACGTCGAGGTGCTCGGGCGCATGACCAAGAAGCCGCTGCCCGAGCTGGAGCGCTCGGTGCACGCGCTCAGCGCCCGGGATTTCCTGGTGCATACCGGCCCCACCGAGCTGCGCTTTCGCTCGCCCATCGTGCGCGAAGTGGTGGTCGACGCCCTGCCGGCGGTGTCGTCGCGAGAGCTTCACGCCGCCGCCGGCGCGGCCCTCGAAGCGCACTACGGCGAGAGCTCCATCGAGCACGCCGGGCGCATCGCCACCCACCTGTACGAGGCGGGCGATCGCGAGCGCGCCGCCACGTACTTCGCGCGCAGCGCCG
>JABFRG010000003.1 GCA_013141295.1 Polyangiaceae bacterium | reverse complement strand
AAAGGTTCGAGAGGTGCACCGCGCGGCCCGGCAGCGCCGTCTGGTTGCAGCCGCGGTTGGAGGCGTCCTTGAAGGTCATCCAGCCGTTGCCGGTCTGGGCCAGGGTTCGCATCATGCGCGCGTACATATCCCGCGCCTTCACGGTGCGCTTGGCCAGGCCCGCTGCCTCCGCCTCCAGATAGCGCGCCTCGAAGGCCTCGCCGTACAGGTCGGGGAAGTCCGGCACCGTCTTGGGATCGAAGAGGCTCCAGTCGGCGTCTTGCTCGACCCTGCGCATGAAGAGATCGGAGACCCAGTTGGCCAGGTTCAAATTGTGGGTGCGGCTGGCTTCGTCGCCGGTGTTGTCGCGCAGCTCGAGGAACTCCTCGATGTCGGCGTGCCACGACTCGAGGTACACGCAACATGCACCCTTTCGCTTGCCGCCCTGGTTCACCGCCGCCACCGAGGCGTCGAGGGTCTTCAGCCAGGGGACGATGCCGCTGGAGTGGCCGTTGGTGCTCTCGATGAGCGAGCCACGGGAGCGTACCCGGTGGTAGGCGAGGCCGATGCCGCCGGAGAACTTCGAGAGCATGGCCACGTCGGTGTAGCGCTTGTAGATGTCTTCCAGGTGGTCGCTCGGCGAGTCCAGGAGGAAGCAGCTGGAGAGCTGCTCGTGCCGGGTGCCGGCGTTGAAGAGCGTCGGCGAGCTCGGCAGATACGAGAGCGACGAGAACAGGCGGTAGAGTTCTTGCGCCTCGGCCACCGTGGCGGAGAGGGCGCACGCGACGCGCAGGAAGAACTGCTGCGGCGTCTCGATGACCAGGCGCGTCACCGGGTGCTTGACCAGGTAGCGATCGTAGACGGTGCGCAGGCCGAAGTACTCGAAGTGGCGATCGCACTCCGGGGCGATGGTGTCGTTGAGCTTGCGCGCGTTCTGGGTGACGAAGGCGAGCAGCCGATCGTTCACCAGGCCGAGCTCGTGGCCCACCGCGATGGACTGCGAGAAGGCGAAGATGCCCTGGTTGCGCACTTCCTTGTCGACGAAGGTGGCGAGCAGGCTGCCCGCGAGCCGCGCGTACTGCGGTTCTTCGGCGATGAGCGCGGCGGCCGTCTGGATCGACAGCTGATCGAGCTCGCGGGTGGTGGCGCCGTCGTAGAGCCCGCTGATGGTCTTGGTGGCCACGCGAAGGGCGTCCACGTCCGGAAGACCGGCGCAGGAACGGCTCACCGCGCGGACGATCTTGCCGAGGTCCACCGGCTCCGTCTGCCCGTTGCGTTTGCGCACGCGCATGGTGGTGGCCACCGCGTCGAGGCCGGGGGCCTCGCTCGGATCATGGGACGCACGGGTACGCACCGGCAACGAAGCTCCGTTGCCGCTCTTCACGGTCTCGCTGAACATGATCGTCTCCTCGGTCGTGCGCGCGGCGGGCGCGCGGGGGTAGCGGGGCGAAGACGTCGACAGTGAGCACGCGCCATCGGCCCATGCTCCCGGTCGACCTCTGGCCCGCTTGCTTGCAGGGCGCGTGTCGGAAGCGACGGGGGATGCGGAAGGAGAGCGCGAGCGCGTGAACGCCGCACCAACCTTGCCGCCTCCCGCGAGGCTCTCGAGGTCGAACCGATGGCGGATGTCTCTCCGCCTTCGGATGTCGGCAGGTCTTCGGGCTCACGAGCGCTCCCTGCGCGTCGCGCCGGGCTTCCTACTGTCCACCGCTTCCCGAAGCTGCTTGGTGCAGCCCAGTGCCTGAGGTGGGGGTCGTTCTCGAATACCGCTGCGGGGCAGCCCCGGCATCGAACCGGGTTCCCTATTAAGCCTGGGCATTTGCCCAGGCACCAACACTGCCCCAACGTATAGTAGGGATGCGTTCAGTGTCAACTAGATGTTGTGGGTATCCGGCGGTTTGCGGGCCCATCGGCAAGACCATGGAACTCTTGATGTTGCCGCCGGTGGAAGGGCATCACCACCCGAATCCACCTGTGGTGAGATGCGCTCCATGGCGAGCCTTTCCCATCGCTCCGGAGGCGCGAGCCTCAACGAGAACGTCGACGCCCTCGGGCGGTGCCTCGGAAGCGTGCTGCGGGAGCAGGAAGGCGACGCCTTCTATGCGCTCGAAGAGAAGGTTCGTCTGGAGACCAAGCGTCTGCGCGAAGCCGGCGAGGACACCTCGGCGATGCAGGCGGTCCTCGCTGCCGTGTCGCTCGACGACGCGGAGCGACTGGTCCGCGCGTTCTCGAGTTACTTCCAGCTCATCAACCTGGCCGAGGAGCACGAGCGCGTGCGGCGCGTGGCGGAGCTGCCGCGGGGACCCCGGAAGGAGGGCCTCGAGCAAGCCATGCGAACGCTCGCCGCCGAGGGGCACGACGCCGCGGCGGTGCGCACGCTCGTGGCGTCGGTGGATCTCGGGCTCACCTTCACGGCGCATCCGACCGAGATGCGAAGGCGCACCGTGCGCGGGCACCTCGAGTCCATCTCGCGACGGGTGCCCAACCTCGACGACGACGCGCTCGCCAACGTGACGGCGCACGTGGAAGCGCTGTGGAGCACGCCGTGGTTGCGCGATCGTCAGCCCACGGTGCGCGACGAGGTGAACGCCGGCCTGGCCTACGTGGACGTCATCGCCAACGTGCTCCCGGATCTCGAGCGGGAGCTCGAGCAGGCTTTCGCGAAGGTGTTCGGCGAGCCGGCGCGGCTGCCGGTGCCGCTCTCGTTCCACTCGTGGATGGGCGGCGATCGCGACGGCAATCCGTTCGTCACCACCGAGGTGACGCGGGAGACGTTCGCCATGCACGCGGCCCGGGCGCGATCGCTCTTGCTCCGGGAGACGAGCCAGGCCTTCGCGCGCCTGAGCCAGAGCAAGGACGGCCGCAGCGAGCCCTTTCGCGCGCACATCCTCGAAGCGCGGGCAGCGATGGAAGCCGGGAGCAGCGAGCGCCTGGGCACGTCGGTGGATGCGTTGCGAAGCGATCTCGAAGCCTCGGGCCAGCGGCGGAGCCTCGACATCCTGGCCCGGCCGCTCACCGTGGCCGCGCGCACCTTCGGGCTCCACCTCTCGTCGCTCGACATTCGCGAGCACTCGGCGCTCACCGGTGCGGCGGTGGCCGACCTGCTCCGTCGCGGCGGCCTGGAGGACTACCTCTCGCTCTCGGAGCCGGAGAAAGCCGAGGCCCTGCGGCGCGAGCTTCGAACCCGAAGGCCGCTCCTCGCCGCCTTCGAGCCCATGCGCGAAGAGCTGGAGCGCGTGGTGGGACCGCTCCATGCGGCGCGCGAAGCCTGCGCCAAGGCCGGCCCCCGGGCCTTCGGGCGCTACGTGGTTTCCATGAGCGAGCATCCCTCGGACTTGCTCGAGGTGCTCATCCTCGCGCGAGAGGCCGGCATGCGGCTCTTGCCGGTGCCGCTCTTCGAGACGCTGGACGATCTCGCACGCGCGCCCGAGGTGATGCGCGCGGTGTTCGCCATGGACGAGTACCGCGCCTTCCTCGGGAGCGAGGTGCAGGAGATCATGATCGGCTACTCCGACTCCAACAAGGACGGAGGCTTCGTGGCCGCCAACTGGGCGCTCCACGAGGCGCAACGAAAGATCGCGCAGGTGTGCGCCGAGGCCCAGGTGCGGCACCGGTTCTTCCACGGCCGCGGCACCAGCATCGGACGTGGCGGCGGGCCCATGACCCGCGGCATGCTCGCCCAACCGGCCGGCACCGTGGGCGCGGGCATTCGCATCACCGAGCAGGGCGAGGCGTTGGGCGACAAGTACAGCTTGCCGGCGCTGGCCCATCGCAACCTGGAGCAAGCGCTGTTCGGCCTGCTCGTGGCCGCGGGCCGAAAGGGAGCGCCCCTCGAGCCTCGCTGGACCCAAGCCATGGACCGCGCTGCCGACGTGTCGGCGGCGGCCTATCGCGAGCTGGTGCACGACGAAGGGTTCCTCCCCTTCTTCGAGGGGCTCACGCCCATCGGCGAGATCGCCAAGCTGCGCATCGCCTCGCGTCCGGTGCGCCGGCCGGGTCCGGCCAAGCTCTCGAACCTCCGGGCCATCCCATGGGTCATGGCGTGGACCCAGTGC
>JABFRG010001104.1 GCA_013141295.1 Polyangiaceae bacterium | reverse complement strand
CAGCCACACCGTCGTGGCTCGGAGCACACCGGATGGGCGCGCGCCGTCGATGCGCACGGTGAAGAACGGCCCGCCGGCGTCGACGTCGGTGTCGGTGCCGCCATCCGGGCCGTCATTGTTGGTGCTGCGGCCATCGGGTCCTGCGTCGGAGACGATGGGCTGGTCCGCGCCGGATGGGCCGGCGCCGGTGCTGGAGCATGCGAAGAACGAGGCGGCGACAGCGAAACGCAAGACGTGATTCATGAGACTCCCGTTCACGCGCGCACGTTTCTACGTGCGCGCGCGTAGTAGCGAGTGGAGTTTGCGCTCTCGAGAGCGCACCGCAGATGCCCGCGGCACTCGCCAAACGCCGGCCGGCGTCTTCCGTGACGAACTTTCTCCCGTGCGGAAACAAGTGGTCCCGAGTCTTCACGCGCGGGTCGCGCCAGTATCTCGAAGAGAACGAGCGGTCATCCCGAGCGAGGCGGGCCCCAGGGAAGGCTACGTTGCCTGCGGAGCTTGCCAGATGGCGGCCGGGGCATACGGCGACTCGAGCTCCTGCGGCACCCCGAGCGATCGCGCGAGGCGCTCGAGGGCGCACGCCGGCAGCGAGACGAGGCCCCGTGGCGCATCGACGACCGGTCCACCCGCGCCCCAGAAGGCCCGGTGTGAGGTCAGGAGTCGTTCGAGCGATTCTGTGTATCCTACACTATCACGGTCGAGCAGCGGAACCAGCGCGCGCAGAGCCGGCTCGTCCACGAGCTCGAGGCGCCTGGAGGCGGTCTCTGCGGGCGGCATCGCTTCCAGGGTCCGAATCATCTCGTCGCCATGACGACCACTGCGCGTGACCACTGCGCGCAGCGTCTCGGCGAGCCCGAGCGCGTACTCGTCGCAGCGCGTGGGGAGCGACACCGCGATGCGCATCAGCACGCTCTCCGGAATATTGGTGAGCCAGTTGAGGGAGACGACGTCGGCCACCGCCATCGCGCACCAGGTGGCGTCGATCCAGGCGAAGGGCGTCGCCTCGGTCCAGGGCGGGGAGGAGGCGAGCGCGCCGATCTCCACGTCGCCAATCTGCATGGGCGCCTGGACCTCGGGAAAGGCCACGCGACCGAAGTACAGCGCAGACACCCGGGCCGATTGGCGCAGCCACGGCACCGCCGCCTCGGGCTTCGCTGCAGCGACCTCGAGACCCGCTGCGTCCCGCGCCAACCCGGCAAAGGTCGAAAAGAACGCTGGATTCTCCGCCAGCGTGGGGAGCCGGCGCGCCAGGTGGTTGCGAGCCATCTGCGCCTCGGCCATCCGCTCCTCGGTCACCCGGTGTCCTTCGATCCGTCGCATGGCCCGTTCTACGGCGAAAGGCCGCCGAAATTCCCCACATTTCGCGGGAAACGCGCGTCACCCGTTTGGGCTCCTGGCGCCGCGGCAGATGTGTGGCAAAGCTGGGTGGGTCTCGGGCTTTCCCGCAGTTTCCCCCACTCCCCAAGGGCCTTTCCGCATGAACCTTCGCTCCTTCGTCTCGTTTGCCGGTGTCTCGCTGGTCTCCTTCGCGTCCCTCGCGAACATGACCGGCTGTGCGGTGGGCGCCGGCGAAGAGGGCGAGGTCGTCGACCCGGGCGCGAGCGTTGCGAGCGACGAGACCGCCGAGCTGGGCACCACCCAGGAGGCGCTCACCACCGGAAACGGCCTCAGCACCTGCGGTCCGGCCCACAACGAACGCTGCGACGCCAAGCTGCCGGTGAAGATCAGCGACACCAAGACGGTGCTCCTCAACAAGTTCGACATCACGGCGGGCCGCTACCGCGCCTTCGTCGCCGCCACCGGTGGCAATATCCGCGGCTACATCGATACGCACAAGCCGAGCTACTGGAACGGCCCCTGGGCCGCGGCGCTGGCTGCCCCCACCCCCACCGGCGTCGGCAACCTCTGGTCCGACGTGGGCGGCTACGGCTACGACTGGAGCGTGTGGCTCCCCACCAGCGCGAGCGACGCGAGCTTCGCCCTCGGCCCCTACAACTGGGGCATCGCCGCCGGCAACATGGCCGCCACCGGCGCGACCGGCTACTCGGGTCGCTACTCCGGCGCCACCGCCGCCACCGATTGGTCGCTCTACGGTCCCGGCAACGAAGGCTGCGCGGTGAGCTCCTACGGCGCGCGCACGTACTGGCAACCCAACGGCACGTTCCCCGGCGACGACAACGGCTACAGCCAGGCGGAGCTCGACAAGAAGGCCCTCACCTGTGTGAGCTTCCACCTGCTCCAGGCCTTCTGCGCCTGGGACGGCGGGCGCCTCCCCACCGCCGCCGAGCTCAACGCGAGCTGGGGTGTCGAGACCTATCCCTGGGGCGAGACGGTCCCCTACTACGCCGACTTCAACGGCACGCCGGTCACCAGCGGCCCCAAGGATCTCGCCAACTACGGCAACGCGGCGGGCGCGGTCTACGCCTCGCCGGCCACGGTGGGCGTCGACATGTCGAATCGCGTGTCCATCCCCGGCCACTTCGCCAAGGGCGCCGGCCCCTACGGTCACGCCGACCTGGTGGGCAACGTCATCAAGATGACCGGCGACATCTCCCAGGGCACCGCCAACCAGACCCGCGCCGACGGCGGCGGTACCGTCACCGTCACCAACGCCCCGGTGGTCGCCTGGCACAAGGGCGGCTCCTGGCAAGGCCACCAGGTGGGTGCATCCTACAAGTTCATCGCCACCAACCGCTACGTGGCCATGGGCGGTCGCTGCGCCTACGACGCCGGCGCCCCCGCCGCCAGCGCCTTCCCCAGCGGCTTCCGCGCCGAGTACTTCTCGGGCACCGGTCTGGTCGCCGCCAATAGCAAGGGCGTGCGCGTCGACCCCTACGTGGCCTTCACCTCGAGCACGTACAAGAACCCGGCCGCCAGCGCCATCACCACGCCCTACTCGGTGCGCTGGACCGCCACCGTCAAGCCCCGCTACACCCAGACCTACACGTTCAAGACCGTCTCCGGCGACGGCATCCGTCTCTGGGTCAACGGCACGCTGCTCATCAACGACTGGACCTCGCACGCGTCGGCCACCCGCACCGGCACCATCGCTCTCACCGCCGGCACGGCGTACTCCATCAAGGTCGAGCACTACAACGCGGGCACCGGCCCCGGCGTCGCCACCCGCATCCTCTGGAAGAGCACGACGCAGCAGGAGCAGATCATCCCCGCCATCCAGCTCACCCCCTCGCCGTGAACGATCCACCGCGTCCCGTCGCTGGGACACTTCGCCGAGCCCCCTGAGCTCCTCGCGGGGCTGGGAACGGGAAATTCCCGGGATTCTGCGGGTCGTCCGAGGTGGTCCTCCGCTTGCACTTGGCGCAGGCGGAGGTTTGACCATGAACGACACGATGATGCGCCACACGCTTCGGTTCGCGGTGATTCTCGGGCTCGCCAGCACCGTGGCGTGCGGCGCAGCGGAGGACGCCAGCGACGAGGCCGACGAGGGACCGGCGGTGGCCGAGGGCGCCGAAGAGACCGGGGTCGCCAGCGACGATCTCACCGCTTCGCCCAAGGCCGAGTCCTCGCTCAAGTGGTTCGCGAGCCACAAGGGGTCGAGCTCCTACGAGCACTACTGCGAGAAGGCGGTGGAGAATTCGTATGGGCGGAGCGGCGTCTACGCCTCGGCCATCGCCAACTGGAACGCTCAAGGTTCGAAGCGCCACGCGGGCGATCGAAAGCCGCCGCGCGGGGCCTTGGTGTTCTGGCGCACCAGCGTCTATGGCCACGTGGGCGTCGCCGACGGCGCCGGTGGCTTCTGCTCCACCTCGGTGGGTGGTCGCATCGGCTGCGCGAAGATTCCCTACTTCCAGAATTACCTGGGCTGGGCCCCGGCGCCGTTCTGAGCGAACTGCGGGTGCGCGTGGATGGCGGCGCCATCCGTCGCCTTGAGCGGCACGAAACCGAGTCTGCTATCCTCAAGGGGATGCAAGGCAACGTGTTCGACGAAGGCGCCTTCTTCCGCGACCTGACCAAGGCGGGGGTCCGGTACCTGCTCATTGGTCGTCGCGCCCTCGTCGCGCTCGGCGCTCCGGTGCTCACCGGGGACTACGCTTTGTGGATCGAGCTCGACGACACGGCGGCCCTGAACGCGGTCGCAAGCACCTTCGAGCTCGAGCCCAACTACGACCCAGCGCAGGCCGGACGGCGTGGACGATACGTCCTCGAAGGGGACGAGCGCGTCGACGTCATGGTCGCGCGGGCACACACGACCGCTGACGGCGTGCCCCTCGAGTTTCGCGATGCGTTCTCGCGCAAGGTGGTGGTTCCGGCGTATGGCGCCGCCGTCAACTTGCCTTGTCTGGACGACCTGATCCTCACCAAGAAGTGGGGGGGACGGCCCAAGGACGCGATGGATATCGCCTTTCTCGAGGCGCTGCGGAAGGCTGACCGATGAGCGACAAACGGTCCGTGGAGGAAATCGCCTACGACATCTACGAGAAGCCGCTCTCGGGAGAAGACTTCCAGCGCCTCGTAGACGCCACCCTGGCCAACGAGGCGGAGCAAGCACACATCGCCGAGCTCATCGCCTGGTTCACCCGGCGCTACCCCACCGCCGAAGCCAGATTGCAATACGCACGGAAGCACACGCTGGCCGCCCGCGCTGCTGCTACCAAGCCTAACGGGTGACGGGAGCGGCGAACTGCGGGTGCGCGTGGATGGCGGCGAAGGCCTGGGCTCGTCCGGCTTCGTCCTTGGGGACGTCTACCGGAAAGGGCGACGACGAACGGTGCAGCCGCTCGAGCCAGCGCGCGCCCAGCGGATTCACCAGCGACGCGAGGGTGGTGGCGGCCATGGTGGTCTGCTCCTTGAATCCGGTCTCGATGCCGGTGCCCACGAAGAAGCCCGCCAGCAGCAGGGCCGCGCGGGCCGCGGTCGCGTTGCTGTAGGTGTGGAGCGTCGCGCCTACGGCGCAGTGCCGATGAAGCGCCGCGAAGTGCCCGCTGCTCCACAGCTCCGGCGCGTGCAGCGGCGAGTACATGTCCCAGTACACCACGTCGGCCTTCACGCCGGCCACACGGCCAAGCTCCGCCTGAACGTCGCCCACCCGGAGCTCCCAGCGGGTGCGCGGCGTCTCGAAGGTTCCCTCGCGGAGGAGCGCCCGCGCCGCGGCCTGCGCGGCCTCGCTCTCGAGCCCGAAGGCTGCCGGGTGCTCCAGCGCCAGCCGCAGCGACCCCAGATCGTTCTCGAAGCTCACGATGTGCAGGCGCCGCGCGCTCGGCCCCAGCGCTTCCGCGATGTTCCACGCGGCCATGGCATTGGACGCGGCGCCCAGCCCCACGTCGAACAGCACCAAGGGCGCCTCGAGCTGCTCTTCCAGGCGTGCCTGGAGCCGCGACGGCTCGATGTACAATACACGTGGCTCCA
Source organism: Polyangiaceae bacterium (assembly GCA_013141295.1). Classification (GTDB taxonomy): domain Bacteria; phylum Myxococcota_A; class Polyangia; order Polyangiales; family Polyangiaceae; genus JABFRG01. The sequence goes on along the minus strand of JABFRG010001104.1, from coordinate 14,652 downwards.
CCTGCGGGCCGGTGCCCGGGTGCATCACCTCGCCGTTGGCCTTGTTGCGCATGGCCAAGCTGCCGCTGCGCAGCGTCACCACCTCGTGGGTGTCGGCCTCGACGTTGGCGCCGAGCGCGACGCTGGTCATTCGCGCTCCGCGTGCTCGTGGCGGTCGATGGCCTCGAGCTGCGTCTTGGCGAAGGCTGCGTAGGTACCGAGCTCGATGTGCCGACGCGCTTCTGCCATGAGGGCGTTGTAGTAGAAAAGGTTGTGAAACGATACGAGGCGCGGCCCCAGCGGCTCATTTGCCTTGATGAGATGATGCAAATAGCCGCGCGTGAAGGTGCGGCAGGTGGTGCAGGGGCACTCGGCGTCGAGCGGCGCGTCGGAGTCGAAGTGTGCCATGCGCTTCAAGCGAACCCGGCCACGCGTGGTGAACGCAGTGCCCTGGGTGGCGAGCTGGGTCGGGATGATGCAGTCGAACATGTCGACTCCCGCCAGGATCGCCAAGAGCAGATCGGGCGGCGTGCCCACGCCCATGAGGTAGCGCGGTTTGTCTTGGGGCAAGAGCTCGGCGGCGAACGCCGTGGTGTCCTCCCGCTGGGCGCGGGTGTCGCCCACCGCCAGCCCACCGATGGCGAAGCCGTCGAACGGGTGCTGCGTGAGGAACGCCGCCGACTGCGCCCGCAGCGCCGGCACCACGCCCCCTTGCACGATGGCGAAGAGCGCCTGGGCTGGATTCTCCCGGGCCGCCAGGCTGCGCAGCGCCCAGCGATGAGTGCGGTGCATGGCCTTCGTCACCACCTCTTCGCTCGATGTAGAATCCACGCATTCGTCGAGCACCATCATGATGTCGGAGCCGATGGCGGTCTGCACCTCGATGGATCTCTCGGGCGAGAGCGCGTGGAACGACTCGTTGATGTACGACTTGAAGCGCGCCCCCTTCTCGTTGATGGTGCGCTCGCTGGGCAGCGAGAAGATCTGAAAGCCGCCGGAGTCGGTGAGCACCGGGCCATCCCAGCCCATGAATCGGTGAATGCCGCCCACCCGCCGGAAGGCCTCGGGCCCGGGCCGGAGCATCAGGTGATACGTGTTGCCGAGGACCACCTGGGTGCCCGTCTCGCGCAGCTCCGAGGGCGTGAGATAGGTCACGCTGGCGCGGGTGCCCACCGCCATGAACGTGGGCGTCTCCACCGTTCCGTGCGCCGTGTGCAGGGTGCCGCGCCGGGCCCGCGAGTGGGTATCGCGAGCCTTGAGGGTGAAGCGAAACATGGGGCCCGGACCTCTAGCACGTCACTACGTCCGCGGGCGGAAGCGCTTCCAGGTGGCGCGCATGGTGACCCGCACCTTGCCTTCGAAGCGCACCTCGCCGAGGACCACCATCTCGCCTTCGCCCACGATCTCCGGCTGGGCCCAGAGCTCTAGCGGCGGCCCCAGCGGCGTGGGCCGGAGGAAGCGCACGTCGAAGCCGGCGGTGACGAACGCGAGCGCCGCGCCTTCGGGCGCGCGCCAGCCGCGTTCGTGGACCTCGGACATCACGACCGCCGCGGTGTGACAGTCGAGGATGGTCGAGAGGATGCCGCCGTTGACGAAGCCGAGCCCATTGTCGTGCACCGCGCCGGGCACGAAGGTCGCGGTGGCGCCGCCCGGAGCGCGGTAGCTCCGGAGGTGGAGGCCGCCGGTGCTGGCGTGGCCGCAGCCGAAGCAGGTGAGACCGGGGTAGAGTCGCTCTTGAATGCTCGCGTCTTGCACGCGGCCAACGTATCACGTCAGCGGACGAGCGCGGCCGCCCGGCCCTGGGCGAAGCAGGCGGTGGCCTCGTGGCGAACCACCAGCACCGACTCCTGGTGAAAGCGCTGCTTGTAGAGCGTGACGATCTGCACGAGCTTCTGGTCCACCTCGGCGCTCGCCTCGTGCACCAGCTCGAGGACGCGCGAGCCCTCGCGCTCGGTCTTGCCTTCCTTGCCCCGCCACTGGCCATCGGCTGCGAGCAGCGTGAGACCATCGGGAAAGCGCGGCGTCACCACCTCGTCCACGAAGGCCTGGAAGGCCGGCTGGGCGATGGGGCCCTCGGGGCTGCCGAGCCCGAAGTAGAGGCGGCTGAGCACGCGCGGCCCACACCCCTGAGCAGCCGCGCCGGGCAAAGCGTACGAGGCCTTCGGGGACGACGAACCGCCGCAGGCTGCAACACCGAGCACGAGGACCACCAGCCACGGGAAGTGCATGCGCGCAGCATAGCCTGCGAAACGCGCGGCGCGGCCTCCGGCGATTGTATCTAAGTAGCCGCACTATCTTGTTCCAATTATACCGATTCCGCGCAGGCCTCGGGCGACGCAAGCTCCAGAGAGGAGGTTCCGATGAACCATCGTCTTTTTCACACCCTCGTTCTTGGTAGTAGCGTTCTCTTGGGCGGTTCCGGCGGCGTTGCCTGCATGGCCCGGGTGGCCGAGGCGGCCCCCGCCACCAGCCCGCCGGACGAGGCCGTCTCGGTGGACCCGCCGTCCGATTCCCCTCCGCCGAGCACAGCCAACAGCATCGACGCCAGCGCGCCGCGGGATGCCGCCAAGGACGTGGTCACCGTGGACGCCCGCGCCTGCGAGGCCGGCTGGCCCACCACCAAGGGGATGGTGTGCACGTCGGACGGCGGTCCCGAGCTTTGCTGCCACCGCCAGGACGAAGCGCCCGTGTGCTGTCCTCGGCCCGCCCCGGAGGGATCACCGTGAGCTGCCAGGCCCTTTCTTCGCTCTCGGCGAACGGCCGCTGGGGTGGCGCCATGACCCAGCGGACGTTGCCGCCGGCCGACGAGGAGATCGCCGCCATGCCGGACGAGCAGCGCACGGTGCTGGCGCGGCTGTGGTGGAGCCAAGCCGCAACCGAGCGGCGCGTGGCGCAATCGTTCGCGGTGGTGGAGCGCGCCCTCTCCACGCTGGAGGCCGACGCCGGCATCGTGGCCACCGCGGGCCGCGCCATCGACGACGAGCACCGGCACGCGGCGCTGTGTCAGGCCATGGCTTCCCGCTACCTGGGCGCCGAGGCTGCGCCCGCGCCCGAGCTCCCGTTCTCGCATCCGCGCCATCCGGCGGCGCGCTCGGAAGACGTGCGCGCCGCGCTCTACGTGGTGGGCCAGTGCGTCTTCAACGAGACCTTCGCCAGCGCGTATCTCGCCGCCTGCCTCGACGCGGCGACCCACCCGCTGGCGCGGGCCGCCCTGCGCGAGCTGCTCTCCGACGAGATCGACCACGCGCGCGTCGGCTGGGCCTTCCTCGCCACCATGCCCGGCGCGTTGCGTGCAGATATCACCGATTGGCTCTTGCCGCTGGGCATCGCCAACTTGCGCGAGTGGCGGGCCCTCACGCTGCCGGCGCCGGGCGCCGATCTGGAGCGTCACGGCGTACCGGCGCGGGGCCGCATCGAAGAAGCGCTGGTGAGCGCATTGCGCGGTGTGGTGGTGCCGGGCGTGGCGCACGCGGGCCTCCGCAGCGCGCCCTTCGCGCAGTGGGCCGAAAACGGCGCGCGCACCTGATCAGGGCGAAGGCCGCTTCTGCACGTGGCCCTGGGCCGCGAGGTCCTTCACGGCGTCGAGGATCGACTCGGCCACCGGCCGGAACGAGAGCCCGAGCTCTCGCTGCACCTTGCTGGTGTCGTAGCGCGGCACGCGCCCCACGTGCGTGCGCAGGTAGGAGCCGACACCCTTGGGCTGGAGGTACGACGAGAGCCGCACCGCGAAGTCGCCCGCGCCGCAGTCCATGCCGAGCTTGGGGAGCTTGTTGCCGGCGCCCCAACCGTTCTTCGCCAGGAGCTCCACCACGTCGCGCATGGAGATGGTCTCGCCGGCCGTGATATAGCGCCCGTGGGCGGTGGGGATCTCGATGGCGCGCACGTGGGCGCTTGCCACGTCGCGCACGTCGACGAAGCCCCAGGTGAGGTTCATGATGCCGGGATACGTGCCCGAGAGCAGGTCGACGAAGAGCTGGTTCGACGTGTTGATGCCGGGCGAGAGCGAAGGGCCGATGACCATGAACGGGTTGATGGTCACCAGATCGAAGCCCGGCTTCCGGCTCTCGACGAAGGCCCAGCCCGCCTTCTCGGCCAGCGTCTTCGAGTAGTAGTACGCGTTTCGCTCGAGGCTCGATTTCACGTTCCAGTCGGCCTCGGTGAGCACGTGATCGCTCTCCGGCTCGTCGGTGATGGCGGCCATCGACGAGGTGATCACCACGCGCTTCACGGTCCCCGCCTTCGCGCTCGCCGAGAGGACGCTCTCGGTGCCCATCACTGCGGGGTCCACCAGATCCTTCTGCGGGTCTTTGGCGTCGAGCACGTAGGGGCTCGCCATGTGCAGCACCGCGTCGCAGCCCTGCGCCGCGGCGTCGAAGCTGCCCGCCGTCAAGAGGTCGGCTTGCACCAGCTCCAGGCGCTCCTTCGCCCCCGGCAGGGCCCGCAGCGGCGCGAGGTCCTTCTCCTTGGCGAGCGATCGCACGGTGCCGCGCACGCGATGCCCCTTGGCGAGAAGCTGTTCGATGGTGCGCGAGGCGATGAATCCAGAAGCACCGGTGACGAGGACATGCATGACTTGAGCTCCGAGGCGAAGGCCGGCGGTGCGCCGAACCGATTGAACCAATTGTGTGCATTTGGTTCAATCAGTCAAGTCGTGCTAGGGTTTTCCCGTGGCGGACCCCAAAAGCCCGGACAAGCGGGAGCGGATCATCGAGGTGGCGACGCGCCTCTTCGGCCAGTACGGCTTCAAGCGCACCTCGGTGGACCTGCTGGCCACCGAGGCCGGCGTGGCGAAGCCGACCATCTACGCGTACTTCGACGACAAAGAGGCGGTCTTCCGGGCTGTGGTCGAGTCCGTGAGCGAAGAGCTCCTGGAGGCGACGCGGGCGGCGAACCGCGAGCGCTCCCCCATCGACCTGCGACTGGCCGCGATGCTCTCCGCCAAGTTCACCCGCTACTGGGAGCTGGTCCATGCCTCGCCCCACGCGCAGGAGCTCATGGACTCCCAGAGCCGGCTGGGCGCGGAGATCATCAGCCGCCTCGACCGCGCGTACCTGGCGCTGCTGGTGGAGGTGATCGAGGGCGCCAAGGAGCTCGATCTACGGGCCGCGGGGCTCACGGCGCACGCGGCCGCGCAGATGCTGGTGCGTGCCGCCGCCGGTGCAGCCTACGACGCGACGAGCACCGCTTCGCACGAGAAGCACCTCACGGAGCTGGTCCGGCTACTGGTGCGAGCCCTGCGAAAGCCTCAGGGCGCGCAGACCGCGAAGTTGCCCAGGTAGTCCTGGTACTTGCCGACGAAGTTGCTGCCGTTGCTAGCGCGCAAGGCGACGCCGTTGACCGTGAAGTAGAACTCGAGCTGCGCTTCGGCGTAGGTGCCGCCGTTCACGCGGGTGATGGTGAACTTGGGGCAGTCCGCGGCGGTGCGGATGTTGGCGCCGCGGGGCCACTCGAACGGATCGAGGGCGCGGAGGTCGATGCCGTAGTGGGCGTTGTTGCCCCAGCGGCCGTCGAAGCTCACGTACTCGGTGGTGAAGGCCGCCTCGCCCACGTAGCGGCGGTGCACCTGCACGTCGAGCTGCTGCCAGAGGTTGGGGTTGTCGAAGTCGGTGACGCCGGCCTTCCACACCTCGAAGCCGGCGCGGCGGAGGGCGGCGCGCTGGCGGGCCCAGGTCTCGTAGACGAAGCCGCCGTCGAGCGGATGCCAGCGGCCGGCGCAGACCGCGCCGTTGCAGGTCTCGCGCTCGAACGCGTAGCTGGCGTTGCCGATCCACCCCGGGTCGCTCGCGGCGGCGCCGACGTTGAACTTGTAGTTCTGACCGTAGGCCGAGTCGTACTCGTTGCAGCCGTAGATGTTGTTGCTCTGGAACCACATCTCGAGCTGACCGGTCTGATCGAGCTCGATGCCGGGGGCGGTGCCGGAGCCGTCAGGGTTGTGGCCGGCCGCGAAGGTCGACTTCACCGGGCCGCCGTTCCAGCGGTAGAAGGCGGTGGCCGACCACACGGCGTTGCCGCCGGAGGTGGCGACGCACTTGGTGCGGGAGGGCGCGTACACGATGCGGAGGTGCTTGCCGCGCTCGAGGCCGCCGCTCACGTCGGTGGTCCAGTCGGCCTTGAAGGTGACCGTGGCTTCGGCCGTGGCGGCCTGGCGCGTGGCATCGACGTCGTCGGCCTCCGGCGCTGCGGTGCAGCCGGCGAGGAGAGAGGCTCCGAGAACGAAGAGGGCAGCGCGAATCCGTGAGCTCATGGGCGGTGCAGTAGCGCCCGCAAAAGGAGAGTCAAGGAGTTACAGTCTGCTTGCGCGCCCGACTGTCCCATCTTGCGTCGACCGTCCCAGAACGAGCCGGTCGGCGCAATTTCGGCCTACGGAGCACGCCCGCCGGCGGCGCCCAAAGCCACCTTCGCGGGATCAGTGAAACAGCGCGCTGATGTCGTTGCCCGATCGCGTGCGCGTGTTGTTGCTGGAGACGCAGTCGTCGTTCTTGGGGTTGCTGTCGAGGAGGATGTCGGGATCGTAGCCGACCATGACGCGATAGCTGGGCGGGAACTCCTCGGAGGAGCGCCAGTCGCGCTCGAAGGCCACCGTCACGGCTTCGTCCGGCGCGAGGTTCTGAAAGGCCCGCTGCGCCACGAGACGCGACGGGCCGCTCGCGGGCACCTCGTACAGATACACGCTCTGTTGGCGGGGGTTCGAAACGTAGGGCGCGCGCCCCAGGTTCTTCACGGTACCGGTGATCCGCACCCGGCCCTGGAACGGCGTCGCCCGCGAGACGATGGCGAACTCGAGGCTCGACACGCCCGGGTCGGGGCAGACGGCCGTGGGAATCGTCCGGGGCGGCACCCGCAACGTCGGCACGTTGGACGGCGTCGAGATGGGCTTGATGGGAACGGTGGGGCGAATGGGATCCGCCGAAGCGAGAGAGGTGGCGAGGAGGGAACCAACCAGAACAAGCAGTGCGTTCTTCATGGTGCGTAGGACGGACGCGCCAGAAAACCCATATGTCACCCTTTCGGTGTCACCCGAACGGACGAACCGGGGAACTTCCGCCGAAGCGGTCGAAAGAAAGGCCGACTGCCCCTGCGAAGCCCCGCTAACGCCCGGCGAACGAAGCGCGTATCTCTTTCGTCATGTACGACGTCCTCGTTCTCGGCGGTGGTCCCGCGGGTCTCGCTGCTGCGCTCACCCTCGGCCGGGCCCGCAAGCGCGTTCTTCTTTGCGACGGCGGGGTGCGCCGCAACGCCGCGGCCACGCACCTGCACAACTTCGTGACCCGCGACGGAACCCCGCCGCTGGAGTTTCGGCGCATCGCCCGGGAGCAGCTCGCGCCCTACGACGTGACCGTGCGCGACGTCGCGGTCGAGACCCTCGAAGGCGCGCCGGATGCGTTTCAAGCGCGCATGGGCGACGGCACCGAGGCCAAGGCGCGTCGCATTCTCTTGGCCACCGGGATGATCGACGAGATGCCTCCGATACCGGGCTTTCGCGAGCTCTGGGGCCACGCCATCTTCCAATGCCCCTATTGCCACGGGTGGGAAGTGCGCGACCAGGCCTTCGGCTTCCTTCCACGCGCGCCGGAGATGCTCGAGCACGGGCTCTTCTTGCAGAACTGGTCGCCCGACCTGGTGGCGTTCACCCAGGGCGCCTTCGAGGTTCCGGCCGCGACGCGCGCGCGCCTCGAATCCGCGGGTGTACGCATCGAGGAGCGGCGCATCGAGCGCCTGGTGCCGAACGCCGACGGTAGCGCCCTGGAGGCGGTGGAGCTCGAGGGGGCCGCCCGCATCGCGCGCCAGGTACTCTTCGCCGTGCCGGTGCAGCGGCAGACCGCCATCGTGAGCTCACTGGGCCTCGAGTACGACGCGATGGGCTTCTTGAAGCTCGACGATCAGAGGCGCACGTCGCGGCCGGGCATCTGGGGTGCGGGCGACGCGACGGTGCCGATGCAGAGCGCCACCACCGGCGCAGCGGGCGGCATGATGGCAGCGCACTTCCTCAACCACGAGCTCGCGCTGGTGGGGAAGTAATCTCCTTCACCGGTGGGGGCGGCCGCGGCTCGCGCGCCAGGCTGCCGGCGTCTCCCCGTGGCGCCGGCGGAACACGCGAATGAAGTGCGTGGGGTCGTTGTACCCTACACGCTCACCGACGATCTCCACCTGCTCGTCGGTGTGCAAGAGACGGCGGCGGGCCTCCGCCAATCGGTGCGCGGTGATCCACTCGCCCACCGAGCGACCGGTGGCGCGGCGTACCGCGGTGGTGAGGTGCGCGGGTGAGCGACCCACCGCCTGCGCCACGTCCGAGAGCGACAGCGGCCCCAGGCACCGCTGCTCGATGGTACGGAGCGCGGCGGTCACCACGTCGGGGGCGCTCGCTTCGGGGGCGGCAAAGGGCGCGGCGGCCCGCTCCACCTCGGTGATCACCAGGTGCACCAAGCTACGCACCACCGAAGGGTCACGGCCGTGCGCCACCTCCCGCTCTATCTCCGCGAACAGCGACGCCAGGAACGGACGTCGCGCCACTTCGATATGAACCACCGGTGCGCCGCCGGCCCGGACCCGTTCGAAGGGCGCGAGCAAAGCTCGATCGCCGGGCTCGCCGAAGCAACTGGCGCAGATACCGAGCCCCCACACCTCGACCAGCGCGCGCTCCACGTGACGGTGCGGCTCTCCGCTGGGGACGATCAGTACGTCGCCGGGCGCGAGCCGCCACACACCCCGCTGCTCCATGGCCGCCGCCCCCTGCAGGTAGAACACGAGGACCGCATGATCGTGGGTGACCTTCGGCCCCGGCTCGCAGCGCCTCAGCGACGAGAACCCGCGCAACCCCGCGAACACCGGACCATCGTCGTGCACCCGGTGGGATTAGCAGGCCGGAGCCGACAATGCCATCGAGTGTGTCAGCGTGCGTCCGCGCCGGCATCCTTGGATGCGTCGGCGGCGGAGGGCGTGAACTTGATGTCGAGATCGATCCAGCCCTTGTTCAACGCCTCCTGGATCTCGAACGGCAGCGGGTGCTTGCTGTCGGCGTCGGCGCGGCTGGCGAAGCAGATGAAGTCGAACGGGAGCACGCGCGTGGTCTTCGGATACGTGTACATCTTGGCGGTCAACATCGGGCGACCGCGATCGTCGCGCCCGAAGCGGAACGACTTTCCTTCGAAGGAGAGCTTCTCGCCGGCGGCAAGCTGCACGTCGGAGGCCCCCCAGGTGTCGATGCGTGCCAGCTCGCAGGTGACGCGCGTACCGATGCCGATGACGGCGAAGCTATGCCCGCGGGGAATCGTCTGGGCCTTGTTGCTGGTGAGGATGCCCGGCGAGAACAGCGGAAGATAGTCCGCTCGCGAAGCGCCCGTGATGTCGTCCGACGCAGCGGCGGGCTCGGTCGAATCGTCGGCGCCGCACGCCACGGTGGCAGCGGACACGAGAAGGGAAAGGAGCGTCGAGCGAAGGAGCGTCGAGTTCATCGCTCTGAGGTAACCCGCGCACGATGGTGCGCAACGGTGCGACCTCGACCGACCGCAGATTGGCGCGCGGCGCTTTCGTTTGGCGGTTCAGGGCATCGAATGATGACCGATCACGCCAGATGGAGGGTCATCCCGAGTTCGTACGCGCTGGGCGCGCCGGAGTGGGGTCGCCACCCTGTTTCTTAGGAGTCTTCACGCGCGGAGGGCGCAGTAGCTCGAAGAAACAAAGAGTCATCCCGAGCGAAGCGAGGGACCCCCTCCGTCACTTCGTTGCAGGCCGAACGCCAGCTCACTCGGCGGGTGCCGGGGTGGCGTCGCCTACCGGGTGTCCCTCGGATTTGGGTGTACCCCGCACCTTTCGCCGCAGGCCTTCGATGAGCAGATAGAAGACCGGGACCACGACCAGCGAGAGCAGCGTGGAGCTGATGACGCCGCCGATGACCGCGATGGCCATGGGCGCGCGGAACTCGCTGCCTTCGCCGTTGGAGAGCGCGGTGGGGAGCATGCCGAGGATCATGGCCGCGGAGGTCATGAGGATCGGCCGCAGACGCTCGGGCCCCGCTTCCTGGATGGCGTGGAGCGGCGTCTCGCCGTGCTCGCGCACCCGGATGATGGCGCGGTCCACCAGGAGAATCGCGTTCTTCGTGACCAAGCCCATGAGGAGGATCATCCCGATGATGGACCCCATGGCCAAGGTCACGTTGGCGCCGAACAGCGCGAAGAACGCGCCGACGAAGGCCAAGGGCAGCGACACCATGATGGTGACCGGGTGGATGAGGCTCTCGAACTGCGCCGCCAGCACGATGTAGATGAGCACGATGGCGAAGGCGAAGGCGAAGAGGAACGAGGTGTTGGACTCGTTCATGTCCTTGATCTGCCCGTCGAAGTGCCAGCTGGAGCCGGGCGGCAGGGGAATCTTGTCGAAGGCCGCCTGCATGTCCTTGGCGAGCTCGCCCACGCTCCGACCGTTGGTCGAGGCGGTCACCAGGATCTTGCGTTCGCGCGCCTCGCGCTCGATGACGTTGGGACCTTCGCCGCGGTCGATGACCGCCAGGTCACGAAGGGAGACGGGCCCATTGGGCGTCCACATGGTCATGCGGAGCACGTCGTCGGCGCTGGCCCGATCGCTGGGCGAGAGTCGCACCTTGATGGGAATCTCGTCCTTGCCCTGACGCAGCTTGCCGGCCTCGTCGCCCTCGATGGCGGTACGCACCGCCATGGCGATGGTGGCCACCGGAATGCCCGCGCGCGCGGCCTTGTCGCGGTCGACGCTCACCTGGAGCTCGGGAGCGCCCGGGTTGTAGCGAACCTTCACGTCGGCCATGCCGGGAATGCCCTTCATGGCCCCCTGGAACTTGCGCGAGAGGGGCGCGAGATCGTCGTAGGTGCTGCCGCGGAGCTGCACCATGATCTGCGCGTCCTGGATGGCGCCCTCCACGAACGGCGGATCGGTGACCGTCACCTCGGCGTTGGGGAGCTTGACCAGGAGCTGGCGCGCCACGTCCTTCAGCGCGTTGATGCCCTCCTTGCGGCCGCTCTTGGGCAAGGTGAGCACGCGCCACTGCACCTTGTTGATCTCGCCTTGTACGCCGATGGTGGAGAACACCGTGGTGAAGCGCTTGTCCTTCACCAGCTCGGTCTCGGCCTCGTAGGTGAGGCGCGCCGTCTCTTCCAGACGCTGGCCCGAGGGGAACTCGATGTTCACCACGAACTGACTGCGGTCTTCCTGGTTCACGAAGTCGGAGCCGTTCAGGGCCGTCGTGGCGCAGCCGCCGGCGCAGCTGCCGAAGCCCAGGAGCACCACCGCCAGCTTGTGGGTCACCGCCCAGCGGAGCACCCGCCGGTAGAAGTTCTCGTTGGCTTCGAACACCTTCAAGAACGGCGCCTTGATGCGGGCGTACGGATCCACCGCGCCCTTCACGTGGGCCTTGGAGAACCGGCTCGAGAGCATGGGGTCCAAGGTGAAGGCCACGAACAGCGACATGACCACCGCGGCGCAGATGGTGATGCCGAACTGTCGGAAGAACTGCCCCACCATGCCGCTCATGAACGCCACCGGCACGAAGACCGCGACGATGGTGAGGGTGGTGGCGAGCACGCTCAGGGATATCTCCTTGGTGCCCTCTTCGGCGGCCTTCCGCGGGTCCACGCCCCGCTCGAGGTGCTTCGATATGTTCTCGCGCACCACCACGGCGTCGTCGATGAGGAGACCGATGGCCAAGGACAGCGCCAGCAGCGTCATCATGTTGAACGTGAACTTGAAGAGCCACATCACGAAGAACGTGGAGACCACGCTGGTCGGCAAGGCCACCGCGCTGATGAGCGTGGAGCGGATGTCGAGCATGAAGATGAGAATGACCAGGATGGCCATTCCGCCGCCGAAGAAGATGGCGATCTCCACCTCGTGGGCGTTCTCGCGAATGTACTTGGCCTCTTCCACGATGAGCGCCGACTTGATGCCGGGCGGAAAGTTCTTCTCCAACGTGGCCAGCTTGGCCTTGGCGTCGTCGGAGACGCCCACGGTGTTGGTGCCCGACTGCTTGATGACGCTGAAGGTGACCGCCGGTTCACCGTTGACGCGGATCTTGGTGCGCGACTCCTCGCTGCCATCTTCCACCTGGGCAACGTCGCGAAGGCGCACGTTGGAGCCGTCGGGGGCGGCCGCGACGATGGCATTCCGAATGTCCTCGACGGTCTTGAACTCGCCGATGGTACGGACCGACACCTCCTTCGAGCCCTCGTCGTAGTGCCCGGCAGGAACGTTGAGGTTCTGCGTCTTGAGGCTGGCCAGCACCGCCAGCGGCGAGAGGTGGAGCGCGTCGATCTTGGCCAGGTCGAGCTGCACCTTCACTTCGCGGTCGGCGCCGCCCTGCACGGTGACGGTGGCCACGCCCTCCACCTGCTCGAGGGCGGGCTTGAGCACGTCCTTGGCGAACTTCTGCGTCTCGTCGAGGGAGCGACCGCCGCCGGAGAGCGTATAGGTGAGCACCGGCGTGGCGCCCATGTCGTAGCGGGCGATGCTGGGCTCCTTGGCCTCGGTGGGCAGGCGATAGCGAACTTGCGCCACCTTCTCGCGCACCTCGATGGCCGCCTGCTTCACGTCGGTCTCGAGCTTGAACAGGATGATGACCGTGGAGACGCCCTCGCGCGACTGCGACTGCAGGCGATCGAGGCCGTTGACCGACACGACGGCATCTTCGATGGGTTTGGTGACGAGCTGCTCCACCTCGTTGGGCGAGGCGCCGGGATAGGTGATGTTCACCACCACCACCGGGAACGAAACGTCGGGGAAGCGCTCGGTGCCCATCTTGGAGAGGCCAATGCCTCCCAGCACCATGAGAAACAGCGCGACCATCGACATGAAGACGGGTCGCCGAATGGCAATTCCGGAGAGATTCATGGCTTCCTCACGGGCTCGGCGCGAGAAGGGAGAGCGCGTCGCCGTCTTTCACGTCGGGCGGCGCATTGATGGCCAGGGTGTCGGTCTCCTTCAGACCGGCGCGGACGATCCAGCTTCCGTCGGTGTCGACCGCGTGGGCAACCCGGACGATGCGCACCTTGCCGCCCTCCACCAGCACCAGCTCGTTCTGGGATCCGGCGCGGCGCGCAGACGGCGGTACCCGAAGCGCGGAGACCTCGGTCTTGCTCTCGGCCACCGCGCGCACGAAGCCGTAGCCCATGAGTGGCGCCTTGGGATCGTTGGGCACTTCCACCTCGATGGGAGCCCGCCGCGTTGCCTGATCGAGCGAGGGGACGATGGCGGTGACCACACCCTTGACCACCCGGTCACGATAGGTGACGTCGACCGGCGCGCCCACCGACACGAGCTCTACGTCCTCCTCGCCGAGGGTTCCGCTCAGACGAAAGCGCGAGACGTCTTCCACCCGAATGAGCGGCACGCCGGGGTTCACCACGCCGCCGGGGTTGGCCGGCGCCTTGGTAACGACGCCGGGGAACGGCGCGGTGATGGAGTGCACGCCCGCGCCTACCACCGCCAGCCGCGTGGTCGCCTCGGCGGCCTCCAGCTGGGCCTTGGCCAGGGCCACGTTCTGCCGCGCTTGCTCGGCCTGGGCCTCGGGGATCGACTTCGACGCCACCAGCTGCTCGGTGCGCTTGAGGTTGTCTTCCGCGAGCGCCACGTTGGCTTGCGCTGCGCGCACCTGCGCCTGCGCCTGGTTCACCTGGGCGCCGGCCCGGGAGGCGTCGAGGGTCGCCAGGAGCTGGCCCTGCTTCACCTTGTCGCCCACCGCCACGCCGACCTTCACCAGGCGTCCCTGGGTCTCGAAGCTGATGTCTGCCTCGCGCCACGGCTTGAGGGTGCCGTTGAGCTCCACCCGCGGCTTCCACTTGATGGGTGCAGGGTGCACGGATGCATAGTCGATGATCCGCTTCTCCTGGGCCGCCGCCGTGGCGCGCTGGGCTGCCACGTCCTTCTGCTTGTTCAGCGACTGGGAGACGCGCATGCCCATGAAGCCCAGGAAGCCCACCAAGAGCACGCCGCCGATGATCCACGGCATGGCGCCGCCGCGCTTGGCCGGTGCTTCGGGGCTGCCGAGCGGCGCGCCTTCGAGCCGGAGGGTCTTGTCCGCCAGTGGCAAAGTCTTCTCCGAAGTTTCCACGTTCATTCTCCCGTCGCGCTCAGCGCGCGCCTCCCTCTTCCACTGCCGCGAGCCTGTTCCAGTGCGTGAATCAAAGTCCGGGTGCCGTAGGCACGCGCGAAGGTGTCGCGCGCCGCGTCGAGCCACGCGGCAATGGGCGGCTTCTTCGGTGCAGAGACCACCCGCAAGGCGAGCTCGTTGTAGGCGCCGAAGATCATGAGCGTCGCGAAGTCTTCGTCGACCTCGGGACGGTAGAGGCCGCACTTCTTTAGGTGCCTCACCCACGCGCAGCAAGTGCCGGTGATGTTTTCTCGGAACGCTTCCAGGAGGTACTGATAATCCCCGTGGCAGGGCTGCAGCATCTGGACGATGGCCCTGTTTTGCCAGAGGAATTCGTACATCTCCTCCTCGTGGGCGGCGCTCCCGTCGAGGTAGTCGTGGGGGCCGAGCGCATGCGAATCGCTCACGTGCTCGGGCCGGACGAAGGTCTGGCTGTAGCGGGCCAGGAACGTCTCGGCGACCTGACGAAACGCTTCGTCCTTGCTCTGGAAGTGGAGATAGAACGCGCCCTTGGAGAGCCCCGCCCGGTGGGTGATGTCCTCCACCTTCGAGCGCTCCATGCC
>JABFRG010000828.1 GCA_013141295.1 Polyangiaceae bacterium | reverse complement strand
GCTCGGGCTCGAGCTGAGTGGGCGTTGGAGCGGGAGGCACTGGAGTCGGCGCGGAAGGCTCGTGCTCGTGCTCGTGCTCGTGCTCGGACTCGGGCTCGGCGAGATCGGTGGTCTCTTCGGCGTCGGTGTCCGTTTCGTCCTCCGTCTCGGCTTCCGCGGGCTCGTCCTCGGCGTTGGCCTCGGCCTGCGATGTGAGGACGATCTCACCCTGGGCCACCAGCTGCTCCAGGGCCGCGGCGGGGTCCTTGGTGCCTCGCACCGGGTCGGCGAAGCGGAGGAGCGCCGGACGGAGGAGGATGCCGTCCTCCTCGAGGAGCTGCACGAATCCGAGCGCCGCGAGCTTGCGCACGCCGTCGCGAATGCGGTTGCGAGCCTGCTCTTCCGCCACGCGCTCGTCGATGCGCTTGCGACCCGGGTTCAAGAGCCGGAGCAACGCGTCGCGGCCGAGGAGGCTCGTGAGGTGCGCCACCAGGGCGCTCTGCGTCACCACCCCGGGGCGCGCGGGTGGGGCCTCGGGCGCCGGAGTCGTCGCGCCTTCGGTGGGCTCTCCATCGGCGACGTCGGTCACCGGCGCGTCGCCGGCGAGGGTTCGTGGATCCAAAAACAGGAGCGCCAGCGCCTGACCGGCGATCATCTCCACCATGCCCAGCTGCCTTCGCGCCACCTTGTCGGTGAGGGGAACCAGGTAGTAGTAGCCGTCCGGGCGCTCGCATAGCTCGCAGCCGAAGCGCCGGTAAAAGCGCTCCAGGTGCGCGGCGGCATCCACGATGTACATGTAGAGTGCACCATCGTTGCGATCGATGTGGCGTCCCGAGCGCAGCGCGACGTCGGCCTCCGGAAAGAGCTCCGCCTCGATGGCCTCCGCGAGATCGACGAAGTCGGTCACGACGGCTCACCGCCGGAAGCCGCCGGGAGCTCCCACTCCTCGAGCTCGCAGGTGCCGGGCACCGCGACCCAGGCGCGTTCGGCTCTCGCCAGCGGCGCATGCACGCGCACCACGGCCTCCGCCACGCGGCCTGCTTCCACGAACCGCGCCGCCGCGTCGAGCTCGCCGGTGAGCTGGGCGGTCACCCGCGAGAGCGTCGTGCTCCCGTGCGCCAGCGCGTCCTTCACCCGTTCCCGGAGGGCGGCCTCCGGGTCTTGCGTGGCCACCACCGTCGGCGCCTTCTCGCGCTCCTTGCGTTCGCGCACCACCGGTGGCTTCGGGCGCTTGCTGGTGGTCTCGCGCAGCACGCGCATGGGCGCTGCGTGCGCCACCACCAGCGCCATGGTGGCCACCTCGCCCTCGCCCTTCGCGGCGCCGTGCGCATGCCGCAGCAATTGCTCTCGAAGGCGGTGGAGCAGCGTGCGCGCGGGGTCGATGCGCACGACGTCGCGCAGGTAGCGGTGCACGTACTCGTAATGATCGCCGAAGGCTCGCTGGCGCGCGCTGCCCCAGGCCACGGCCTTCACCACCTGATCGTTCACGCGGCCGGCCGCGGCGGCGCCCTCGTCGTAGCCGAGGTCGAGGCAGGCATCCTGGATGTCTTGCAGGGTGCCGAGAATCTCGTGGCTGTCCTTGAGCAGCAGCGCGCCCAGCTCGGCCAGCGCCATGCTGGTGGTCTCCAGCAACTGCTCGCAGCGCTCCACCGCGGCGAACCAGTCGGTGGCGATGAGCTCCGCCATCTCGCGCTGGGTCTCTTCTTGTTGCAAATCGAAGCTGCGCTGGCGCTTCTGGATGCCGCCCACCAGATCGGCGGCGGTGATGCGCAAGGGGAGCACGATGCGCGCGTGTCGCTCGCGCTCCTTGGGCTGGCTCCGGGCGGCTTCGCGCACCTCGCGCAGGCTCACCGCCAGGGTGCGCATGAGCACCGCCAGGCTCTCCTGGGTGAGCGCTTCCTCGTCGTCCAGATAGAACTCGGCGATGGAGCTTCCGAGGCGCGTGAGCGCGTACTCGCCGGCCCGGGAGACGCCGTGGGCATCGACGCGCAACAAGAGGCGCTGGGTGCGGAGCTTTCGAATGGTGGCGGCGGCGCGCGGACGCGACCCGCCCGGCTCGGCCATCAACGTGGTGATCACCTGCTCGAACACGTCGAGCAGCTGCTCCTCCGTGAACGCGGAGATCTCCGCCTGCTGCGCCCGCAGGTGCAGCGCCGCCACGAAGCAGAGGTCGTGCGTCGCGAGATCGAGGGACACGCGCCGGCTCGCCAGCATGGCGATGGCATTTCCGCCCGAGGCGCTCGCATTCCCGCCGGGGGCGCTGGCCTGCTCGGTTACGTCGGAATTGCGGTCGGACACGGTCTACCGGTGTTAGTCTCAGGGCCCCGGGAGATCAATGCTCTCGGGGGCTCGTGAGAGGGTAGCGATGCGGGTGGAATCCTCGGCGGCGATGGCACGTGGGGCGGAGCTCGTCGATGCCCAGGGGGAAGGGCTACCCGTGGAGGTCATCAAGGCGGCGCTCAGGCCGGCGGCATGCCTTCGCACCAAGCCAGGAGGCGGCGAGGCGGTGGGGGCGTCGCGTTTCGGCGGCATGCCCGACCTCCCGCCGGACTTTCCGTGGCCCCGCTGGGAGGGCTTCACGGAGGAGGACCTTCATCTCCCGCCGGGGGCGTACGTCCCGCGCGCGATGGATCCGGGGCCGCTTTCCTTTCTCGCCCAGCTCGATCTCGCATCGATCCCCGACCCTGAAGGTCGTCTGCCAGCGACGGGCTTGCTCTCCTTCTTCTTCGACGCCTGGCAACAGCCGGACGGCCGGCCATGGGATCGTGGCGCCGCGAGGGTCCTCTACTTCGAGGATACTTCGGCGGTCGCTCGGGCCTCTGCTCCGGATGATCTCCACGAGGAACTTCGCTTTGCCGAGCGCGGGGTAACCTGCGAGGTGATGGCGACCCTGCCGTTGTGGGCCTTCGAGCTGGGGCTCAAGTTGCCGGATCCGGGCGACGACCGGTACTGGGAGCTCGCTTCGCAGATCGCCGGGCCGGCTCCGTATCATCGTCTGGGAGGTTGGCCGGCGCTGGTGCAGAACGAAATGCAGCTCGAATGCCAGCTCGCCAGCAACGGCGTGTATTGCGGACGCCGAGAAGACTACGAGCGCGACGAGGTGAAGCGCCTCGCACCGGGCGCGAGCGACTGGACGCTGCTCCTGCAGATCGATACCGACGACGAGGCGTCGGGGCCGGGATGGATGTGGTGCGATTCGGGCTCGCTCTACTTCTGGATCCGCAGGCAAGACCTCGAAGCCCGTCGTTTCGACAAGGTGTGGACCATCCTTCAGAGCTGTTGAGAGCGAACGTTCAGTCCCGGTCGGGCGCGCCCAGCGGGAAGAGGGGGCGGAAGGGGCGACCGCCATCCACCGCGCGTGCGAAAGAGGGCCACGCCAGGAGTCGAGCTCGATACGCGCGGAGGACCGGATAGGCGTCCGAGATCCGGTGGACCCAGTCGGCGTAGAAGAGCGAGGGCGCGGCGGCACAGTCGGCCATCGTGAGCTCGCTACCCGCTGCCCAGGTTCTGCCGGCGAGCGTCGTCTCGAGCCATGCGTAGGCGCGCTCCAGCCTTTCCTGGGCGAGGCGCAGCCCTTCTTCTTGCTTGGTGGGCACCTTTCCCAAGGCGCTGTCCACCGCCACCTGCATCGCATCCATGATGTGCAGGTCGAAGAAGCGGTCGAGGAAGCGAACCTCCAGGGCGGCCATCGGGTCCGCGGGCAAGAGGCGCACCGGGCCTGGATGCGTGAGCTGCAGGTACTCGATGATGATGCTGGTCTCCACCACCGTGCGGTCGCCGTCGACGAGCAGCGGGAACTTGCGCAGCGGCCAGCGTCGCAGCCACTCGGTCGCGTGCTCCGGCGTGTCCGGGCCGATGTTGCGGAATTCGAAGGGGGTGCCGTTTTCCCACAACGCGACCAGCGCCTTTTGGGTGTACGAGGAAAAGGGGTGGCCGTAGAGCGCGAGCGACATGGTTGACCTCCAGGTTCATACCACTTGCAACGTGCAAGTGGTCGAACCCTACCCGTACCGCTTGCGACCTGCAAGTGGTATGTTCGAGCCATGCCCATGCCTCCCAAGGGGCGATCCGGCTGCCCCATCAACCTGACGCTCGAACAGCTCGGCGATCGCTGGAGCCTCATCGTCATCCGCGATCTCATGTTCGGCAACCGTCGCTCCTACGGCGAGCTGCTGGCGGGCAGCGAGGAGGGCATCGCCTCCAACGTGCTCGCCGATCGCCTCAAGCGCCTCGCGGCTTCGGGTCTCGTCACGCGCCGGCCCGATCCGCAGCACCAGCAGAAGGGCATCTACAGCCTTACCGAGGCGTCGATCCAGCTCGTGCCCTTGCTGGCCCAGATGGGCGCCTGGGGTCGCCGCCACACGCGCTCCAGCAAGGAGCTCTCGGTGCGCGCGGAGATCCTCGAGAAGGGCGGCGCTCCGCTCTGGAACGCCTTCATGGAGGAGCTACGTCACCTGCACCTCGGCGCGCCCCGACCTCGGCGATCGGTGTTCGGTGAGCTCCAGGCCGCCTACGAGAAGGCCATGGGCCAGAAGTCGTGAACGCGACGTCGTGATCGCGTGAAACAAAGTTTACACTTGGTGCCACAATGTCGGTTTTCGGCGCACGATGCGCGTGGCACGTCGCCTGCGTTCGCCTCCGCATGAAACGAATCGCTTTTGGCACCTTGCTCCTTCTCAGTGCGTGTTCCGATCCCGCGTTCGTCCCGGTTCCCACCATGCCCACCGGCGACGCGGCTGCCGATGACGGCGGCACTTCGGATCCCGATGCGGGCACGGAGAGCGACGCCGGCAAGGACGCTGCGGCCGACGCGGGGCCCACCCGTACCGTCGTGAACGGCCCCACCGACGGCTCGAAGAACGCGGACCAACTTTGCAGCGCGAGCAAGGCCGCCTGCGACCCCACCCACGTGTGGTCCGCCGGAGACGGCACCACCGGCGCCGCAGCGTGCCTGGCGGAGTACGTCGACGAGCTCGGCGCGCACCAGTGGAAGCGGTACGGCTGCGCCGAGACCGCTCCCGGCCGGTTCGTGAAGAATCAGCACACGAACAACATCGTGTTGCTGAGCTGCGCCTGCGTCCGCTGACTCAGACTTTGTCCTTCTTCTCCAGGGTGAGCTCGGCGACGCCATCCTGGAACTTGATGCGCGAGACCATGAGCTTCTCCTGGAGGTTCACCAGCTCCACGGTGGCCTTCGAGACCTTGTCGCTGATCTCCGAGAGCTTCTTCTCCAGGCTGGTCATCATCGGGCCCGCGGTGCGCACCGCCTTGAGGGTGACGATCTGCACGTGGAGCTCGTCCATGCGTGCCCGGTACTCCGCCTGCTGCTCGCGCACCAGGTTGATGCGCTGCTCGATGTTTGCCATCTCGGTGTTGAGCTTCAGCAGCTCGTTCACCGAGCTCTTGAGGCCGCTGTCGAGGGCGCTCTGGTTCAGGTAGGCCTTCACCAGCTCGAGGCCCTCGCTGGTGCGGAGATCGGTGGTCTTGAAGATGGGCGTCGCCTCCTCGATGGAGACGTCGATCTTCCCCTTGGCCGGCACTTCCACGCGGAACAGCTGGGCTCCGCCGATCTTCTCGTCCATCTTCGGCGTCTCGGTGAACTTGAAGCCGGCGGTGAGGGTGTGGCGAATGTAGACCGTCGCCAGATCGTTGCCGCGGTTGTAGAAGGTGAGCTGCCGCTTCTTGGTGTGCTTGGTCTCGGTGGAGAATACGCCGCGCTGCACGGTGATGATGCGGGCGATCTCGTCCTTCTCGGCCTCCTTCTTCTCGACGACGATTTGCCGATCGAGGGCGAAGGGAACGAACGCCGTCGACTTGGCGGGGATCGGCTCGGTGAGGCCCTCACCGATGAAGCGGCCCTCGCCGAACACCGTCACCGGACCCTGCTCCAGCTGCGAGTCGGTGGGGTTCTTGAAGCGCACCGCCCGGAACGGGTACTGGGTATTGCCCCGCTGGCTCTCTGCATCATACAGGTAAACCACCTCGCCGCCGGTATCGCCCTTGTAGATGGAGACCATGGCCGCGCTGCCCTTGGCCACCGTCATGGTGGAGCCGGACTCGAAGTGCGAAGTGCCGATGGGGTCGCCGCCGGTGGGCGCTTCGGGCTTGCCGGCGGGGGTCGTGTTGGTGCCGGTGGGGGGAGGAGGCGCGGGCACCTCCATGATGCGGACGCCGCCGCTCCTGCCGGTCTGCTCGCCGCGACCGATGGCCACCACCTTGCTCGGGTCGACGCCGGAGCGAACGAGCTGGTCGCGGACCTTGTTGGCGCGCTCGAGCGAGGCGCCGCTCTTGTCGCCGTCGTTGGGGAGCGCAAAGCCCTCCACCACGATGTTCTGGTTGGTGCGTCGCAGGTTGTCGACGGCGCTCTGGAACTGCCGTTGCCCCTGATCGAGGTTGGGTTCCGCGGGCGCGTTGCCGTTGTAGGAGTCGGCCGTTGCGGCGCCGTAGCCCTTGCCACCCGCAACACCCCCGTAGCCGCCACCCGTGTGACCGGGCTGGCCGGGTACCGCGCTCGGGCCGCGACCAGCCAGTGCTCCGCCGCTGTCCTTCGTGGCGGGTCGGCTCACCGGGGGCCGTGCCGCCGCGGGCGGAGAGTTGCTCGCGACCTTCTTGCTCTTCTCCTGCTCCTCGCGGGCGACGGCCTCGTTCTTGGCGATGGCGCCGTCGTCGTAGTCACCCCACACCCGCGCCTGCCCTTGCTGCACCGGCGCCCGGCCATCGTAGGTTGCGGCGCCGGTGGGCGGAGCTTGCGCGAAGAGATCGTCGGCGCGCAGGGTTTGCCGGTCGACCAGCCGCACGCCGCGGAGGTTGAAGCGGAAGCTCATGGCGGAGCTCGAGCCGACGCCGAGCTTCACCTTCTCCCAATCCTCGCCCGAGGTGTTGTCGACGATGGCCCAGGCCTGGAGGTTCACCTTGCCGGTGCCGAGTACCACGCGGTAGCTGGGCTTCCAGGCCGGCGCCTCGGTGACGTAGGCCAGCTTCACTTCGTGCGGCCCGGCGCCCGGGAGCGAGATTTTCATCTCCAGCGTGCCGTCGGAGCCGGTGCTCGGATACGAGACCGGCGCCGGCTGGCCGGTGCGGGCGTCGGTCACCGTGAGCGACTTGAGAAAGTCGTCGACCTTGTCGGGCGGGACGCTCATGCGCAGGGTTTCGCCGGTCACCGTGGCGGAGCGCTCGAAGTACGCAACGCCGTTGCGGTAGACGACGACGCGCCCGAGGGCGGTCTCGCTCTTCACGAAGGTAGAGGTGGAAGATCCACAGCCCACGAGGAGGGCCAGGGCGGGAAAGACGAGGAGGGAAGATCGCATGGTGGGCCGGTTAGACGAGCCAGGTCGGCGCAAGTTTCCGCCGATGTGAAAGTGCGCCTCACTTTGTTCCAGACCCCACCTTGACAGGCATTTCCGGAGTCTTTTCGGGCTGTAGGTGGTTGTGTGCGAATGCCGAAATCTTGAAGTCGCCTTCGGCCTCGACTAGCCATATCCGCAACATGGGGGCATCGATGGCAGTGCAGGTGGCGCCGTGACGCGCATCTCCTTCGGCAAAGATCGGGTGGTCGTCGTGGGGGCGCTCGCAAGCTCGCTTCTCAGCCCTTCCCGCGCGCGCTTCGTGGCCCTCCTTCCGGCCTACTCGGAGGAGGAGTGCGCGGCGGTGACGGCGCGCTTCGTCGAGCTCGTCACGCTGGGCTGCTGCGAGGTGTGGTGCGTGGGGCCCGAGGCCCTTGCGCTCGAGCTCCTGCTTCGCGATTGCGTGAAGCAAGAAGCGCTCTCCGACGTGCGCGTCGAGAGCGACGTGGACGAGGAGATGGGGTGCAACCTGTGCCTCGCCCGCGCGACGCAGCTTCACATGAGCGTGCTGGCGCTGGCCGGCCACCGGCCGGATCTCGCAGCGATCCTGGCCCGGGAGACCGCGCGCTACGACGTACCGCCGGCCCATCGCATCGCGTTCGAGGCCACCGGACCGACGTCGGCCTACGTGACCCTGGGCGAGCGCGCACCGGGCACCCGGAGCGCCAAGCAAACCTGGCTCCACGAGCTCATCGGGCCTCACCGTGGTCCCGATATCATCTTCGACTTCGCCTCCGATGGCGCCGTCATCGGCATCGAGATCCTCGGCGAAGACGCGGAGGAGCGGTGAAGTAGATCGAAGCGCGCCCCCGGCACGTATCGAGCAACACCATGAAGCTTCTTCTTTCTTCGGTCCTCTTCCTCGTCTCCTCCGTTGCTTGTGCCAGCGCACCGCCGCCCGCTACGAGCGCCCCGGTGGAGGCGCCCGCGCCGTCGACCACTTCCGCTGCTGGAGAGGTCGGCAAAGCGTGCGGCGCCGCGGGGGGCAAGTGCATGCCGCTGGTCGTCACGGTTGCCTGCAAGAGCCAGCCGGCAGCGGACTGCGGCGCGCAGCAGTTCTGCTGCGTGATGTAGCGGAGCGCGAAAATAGCTATTTCGCGCCGGTGTCGAGCCAGCGTGCGATGGCGGCGCGGTCGGCGTCGGTGAGGGAGGCGCCGGCCGGCGGCATGGAGCGTTCCACGAGCACCCGTTGGCGAATGAGGTCCTTGCGGTTTTGCCAGGCCGTGCGATCACCCAGCGCGATACCCGAGGAAGCGGAGCTGCCGTGGCACGAGGCGCAGGCGCGGGCGAAGACCGGCGCGATGGCTTCTTGCCACGACGGCGCCGGCGCAGCGCCGGTGGGCCCGGCGGCGGTGAGCGTGGTACCGCCGGTGCTGCTGGCCGCGAAGCGTCGGGCGTTGCCGGCCGCGAGCGCCCAGACGTCGCCGGTGGGCGATGCGGTGAGGCGGGCGGTGGGCGCCAGCGCGAGGCCATGGGTAAGGGCGACGCCCTTCGGTTCGATGGTGCCGAGCTCGGATCCGTCGGCGAACCAGATGCGGTCGCGCGCGAAAGCGAGCCCGTGCAGCGTGTCGCCGGCAGCGCGGTAGCGCAGCTCGAGCGAGCCCTCCTTGCCTTCGACCCAGATGGCCGAGGTGGACGCGACCACCAGGTGGCCATCGGCGTCCACCGCGACCCAGCGCGCGCCGTCCACGTCGAAGCGCTTGGTCTTGCCCTTCACAGCGTCGAAGACCCGCACCTCGGCGGCGCCGTACAGCGCGCCGTGGAAACCGCCGCCGGTGACCGCGGGAAACGCCGTGAGCGGATAGCGCGATACCGCACTACCGTCGGCCACCGCCACGCCATTGTCGAGGAGGAATGCCACGTAGGGGCCGCCCAGGGAAGCAACCGCGCGAACCCGGGTGCCGCCCAAGCCGTAGCGCTCGGAGACCTTCTCGAACGACTTGCGGGCCCGGAGCCGTCGCAGCGTGCCGTCGCCATCGACGCCCACGATCCACAAACCGGTGCCGTCGGGGGCGGGGATGGTGGCGCTGCTTTGCCACTTGCCCACGCTGCGGTCCACCGAAACGACATTGCCATCCTCGAGGATGGTCGCGGTGCCGTCGCCGAAGAGCACCACGTCGGAGCCCACGTCGGCCACGTCGACAATGGCGCCGGTGGGCGCATGGGTCGGATTCCACGTCACCTCGGTCACCGTGAGCGCGCGAGCCGTGGTGGGCGATTGCGCGCCTTCCGGAAGCCCGCAGGCGGAGAGGAAGATCAACCCCAGAACGAGACGCTTCATACTTTCAAAAGCTCCGGAACCACCTCGCCGTCGCGAAGGTACTTTCGAGGATTGACCGATACCGCCGAGAGCATGGTGGCCAGCAGATCCGGCGGGGCGATGGCGCGATCGCCGTCGGCGAAGCGCTTGGCGTGGGCCGGTAGCAGCTGCTCCTTGTCGCTCTTTCCGAACACGAAATTGCCTTTGAAGCGCGGGGAGATGACCAATGCCGAGTTGTTGGGATAGTGATCGCGTCCGCCGCCGGTGTTGATCTGCGGCGTACGGCAGAAATCGCTCATCACCAGGATGTGGGTGGTGTCGGCCAGCTTCTTGCCGCGCAGCGTGGGGTGCGGCGTCTCGTCGAGGGTGCGGACGAACTGCGCCACCGCGTCGAAGAGATCCTGCTGCACCAGCGCCTGGGTTTTGTAGTTGGCATTGTGGGTGTCGAAGCCACCCTGGGCGAAGCTCACGCAGCGCACCACGTTGCGCTTCATGGCCTCGATGGCGAAGGCCATGTTCACGGCGGTGCCGCTGGCGAAGCGCGCCTTGTAGTTGAACTGCGGTTGGGCCTTCTGCAGGCCGCCCACGCTGAATACGTCTTGCAGCTTGCCGCCCAGCATGGCCCGGAGCGCGTCGTATTGCAGCGCCATGCCCTGCATGACGTCGGGATAGGCGCTCTCGGCCGCCAGCTCCCGCGCCTGCTTGCCCAGGAGCGCCGTGACCTTGTCGCGCTCGGCGTCGGAGTCGTACAGAGTAGAACGCGTGAGGGTGCGGCTCAGGGTACCCACGCTGCCGATGGTGAGCGGCACCGCCCGGCGGTCGAGGTTGTCGCCCACGTATGAAGAGGGGAATTGCACCGATACCAGCGGGAAGGTTTGCGTGAGCCCGAACTCGTTGGCAAACAGGGTATCGATGCTGGAGCCCGGCACGCGCCCGCCCACGAGGTGTCGACCGGTGGCCGAGAAGGCGGTGCCGTCCGGGTGGCTCACGGTGTTCATGGCCAGCCCGTTCACCACCGTGAGGCGCGAGGCCATGTCGCCGAGCTCGCCGATGCCGGGGCCGAATACGATGTTCGAACCGGCCGGCTTCACCAATGCGAAGGTGCGCGTGTCGCCGTCGAGCGGCGCGTCGACCCAGCGGCGAATGACGCCGGTGTCGGTGTTCTCGGTGGACGCCGGCGATACCAGTCCCAGCTTCTCGTTCCGCGGGTCGGCCCACAGGGTGACGTCCCAGCCGCCGGAGGCGTGGATGCACACGAAGAAGTGACCGGCGTTGGCCTCCTCGGCGAGTGCCTGCCCCAGCGGCGAAAAATGCCCGACGCCGAGGCCGGTGGCCGCACCCAGGAGCTTCAAGAAGGTTCGTCGTTGCATGAGCATGCCCTCAGTAAAGGTGGGTTTCCGGGTGCCGTGCGAGGCCATAACAAACGGCGGCCCAAGCCGCTTCCGTGGGGGTGAATCGCGCCTTGGCCTTGGACTTTTGCCGGGCCGCGACCACCTCGGAGAAGAGGCCATAGTAGATATGGCTCCGGGAGACCGGCCCCGGCGCCAGGGTGGCCGGATATCCCAGGAACGTTCGATGCAGCACGTCGAAGCGCGGCGCGAAGGCCGCCTCGGTCATCGGCTCCTGGTTCTCGAAGGCGAACACCGCGCGCTCGGCCATGGGCGTCACCGGCAGCGACTTCAGATCGTGCTCCACCGCGCGATCGCAGAGAGCGATGGCGAGGCGCTCGAAGGTGGCCACCATGATGGCGTTGGTCTGCTGGGCCCGCGGGAGATCGTTCCGGTAGTCGGGAAAGCCCATGGCCGAGAGGTAGTCGTCCCAGCTGTCGAACAGCTGATTGCCGTCGGCGCCCTTGGCGCGCTTCTGCACGTCGGCCGGGGCGAGGGCCCCGAACCACTGCAGGTACGAGCGCATGTACGCCTCCGGCGGCACCAGGCGCAGATCTTCCTTGGGCGCGGTGTCCATGGCCACCCGCGATGCGGCCGAGAGCGCGGGCGCGCTCTCCGGGTGCACCACGCTCGGCGGACCGCAGGCAACGAGTGCAGTGTACACGAAGGTCGTGGCAGCCAGCGCGCGCATCACTTGGTTCCTCCGTGCACGGCGTCGTCGGGCACCGCCGGCTCGGTGGGGAGCTGCCTTGGCGTGCCGCTGCGCAGGTTGTTGGCCTTGCGATAGGCGTCGCTGCGCACCAGCGCCAGCACCAGTGGCCGCATGCGGTAGCCGGCCTTGGTGAAGGTGCCGGTGAGGCTCTGCACCAGCGCGTCGTCGTCGGTCGAGAGCGGCCGCCCGAGGAACGACGCGGTCACCCGGCTCACCGCGCAGCTGGCGAACTCCGGCGAGCGCACCACCATGTCGGCGAGCCCCTGCGGGCCCTCCTTGGCGTGCTCCGCCGAAGCGTAGGCGCCGCGCAAGAGGCCGGCGCTCGCGTCGCCGAAGGCGGGATCGTAAAACGCGTCGCAGAAGCCCGGCGCCTTGCCGTTCTTCCCCAGCTTGCACGCCGGGTTCTTGAGCGGGAACTTGCTCTCCGGCAGGTACACCGTGCTCGTCTCCTCGATGCGCGAGAAGTACGCGGCGAGCGGCTCGAGGGTGGCGTGGCAGCCGGCGCAGCCGGGGCGCACCATGAGGTTCGGCTCGGTGCTGGGCTTCAGCTCGGCGTTGGTGGAGACGAAGCTCTTGCACTGAAAGGCGGTGTACACGGCGGCGGCGCGGGCCCGGCGTGAGGCGAACTTCTCCAGGAACACCGGCATGGTGAGGAGGCCGGAGGCATGCGCGCTGCGGTCCGGGACCGCGAGCCAGGAGCCGGTCTCGTTGGGGAAGAGCTGCGGCGGCACCACCTTGGTGTCGAAGAGCGGCTCGATCTCGTCGTTCATGCCGAAGGCGCGCTCGCGACTGCAGCAGCGGGCGGCGGAAGTGGCGCGGTAGAACTGCGCCAAGGGGCCGTTCACCTCGGTGCCGCGGGCGGTGAGCACCTCGCGAAAGTCCCGGTCCTCCTCGAAGATGCGCCCGAAGAAGTGCAGCACCTCCTCGCTCCACCAGTGCTTGTGCCAGGCGGAGATGGACTGCACCGTGCGCGGCAAGGGCGCGCTGTCGCCCAGCGGCGTGCGCGACGGGAGCGCGAAGGCGTTGGGCTGATCGCCGTTGCCGTCGCCGGGCGTGCAGTACTGGAGGCCGATGCCGCAGCCGCAGTCGATGCTGCTGGTGACCGCCATGGCGTCGCGGCACGAGAGGGCCTCGCCCTTGTGGGTCTTGGCGTAGCCGTCGTCGAGGGGCAGGGGCTTGAGGCGCCCGTGGGGCGGCGGCGTGCCGGGCGGCGGCGGTACGCGTCCGGTTGCGTGCAGAGTACCCATATCGCGGGTCTGCGCTTCTTCCTTGCACACGCGCACTTCCACCGTCTCGGCGCCGTCCGGCTCCTTGAGCAGGCGATCGCCGGGAACGAAGGCCGCGTCGGCGTCGTTCCATCCGGCGCCGTAGCGCAGCTGGGGCGACACCTGCAGAAAATCCCGATACAGCCACCACGGGCGCACCAGGGTGGTCTCGGCGTCTAGCACCGCCTTCTTCACCGGAATGGCCGTCCCGCGCGGCGGCTGGTTCTGGGGAAACTCGAGGCCGGTCTCCTCCTTGCTCAGGCAGAACTCGCCGTCGGTGGCCTCCCGTGCGCGCCGTTGCCCGCGGCGGTAGTACACGTAGATGGGTTTGCCGTCGGGGCCTTGCACCTGCTCCCGGCGCAGGGTGGTGGCGGCCGGCGTGACGTTCACCGCGTTGCCCACCTCCAGGCGCAGCACGTCCATGTAGATGCGCGTGAGCCGCTCCGCGTAGGCTGGTCCTGCCAGGTGCTTTTGCACCCAGGCCTCGCGATCGAAGGTCGGGCGCTCGAGCTCCTCGATCTCCGCGCGGGTGGGAAAGCGCCCGAGGATGTCGATGGATAGGGCGCGAAACTGCCGGTACTCCTCGAGCGTCCGGGGCGCGGCGCCGCCGGCTGCGGCGGCCACCGGCACGAAGCGTGGGCCGGAGCCGAAGAGCGCCAGCAGGACGGCGAGGAGCGAAGCGAGCACCAGAGGGCCCCGGGTAGAAAGCGCGCGCTGCATGGGCGGCAGTATAGTCGAGCTACGGCAATCTCCCGCACTCTCTCAAGGAGAGTTAAGGCGCGGCCAAGCACGATATGTATGTAGAGTGCATGGGAAGGGACGCGCCACCAGCAGGGGGCGGCGGCGAGATATCGCTGGCGCGCGCTCCTTCGCTGAATATAACTACCGAATGAACCATCGCTTGGGGGTCGGGGCGAGCGTCGCGCTTTCGGTGTGGGGGCTCGGTTGCGGAGGGCACGTCGACGGCGAGGGGGCCGAGCCGGGCGTCGTCGCCGGCTTGGAGGTTCCCCAGACGAATCCACTCCCCAGGTGTACCGACGGCATTCTCGCGCCCGCCGATCGGCCGCCTTCGCAGCCGAGGGAGCTCGTGCGCGTCTCGCGGGCGGCCACCGTCGCGGTGGACGACACCGACGTGTTCTTCGCCTCGGCTCCCTCGGACTTCGGCGCGGCACACCTGCAGAGCGTTCCCAAGAACGGAGGTGCCGCACGCCCCCTCGCGCCCACCATGGCCTACGAGCTCGTCGTCGACGACGACTTGCTCTACCTGGGGTCCGGAGGCGGTGAGCTCGCCACGATGGGCAAGCGAGGCGGTGCGCTACGCTACGGTCTCGGTGAGCAGGTCTTCTCGTTCGCCCTCGACCGCACCTACGTGTTCACCGCAGACCTCGGTTCAGGCGCCATCCAGCGGATACGAAAGGACCGTACCGGCCAGCCCGTCACCCTGGCCCAAGGGCGTGCGCCGCAGGGGATAGCGGTGCGAGGCAACTGGGTTTACTGGGCCAACTACATATCGAAGAACATCGCCCGCGCGCCCGTCGATGGCGGCGAGGCCGAGATCATCGAGCAGTTCTCCGACTACACGCGCATGGTGGTGGTCGACTGCAACTACATCTACATCGCCGTGGGGAACTACGGCGACTCCGTCTGGCGTAAGCCGCTGCAAGGCGGCCCGGCAACGCTCTTCGCGCGGGTGGGTGGCACGCTCCGCATCGACGCCGAGTCGCTCTACGTGCAGAGCTCGAACGCGACGTGGCGCGTGTCGCTCGCGACCGGAAAGCTCTCGTCGCTCGGCAAGGGGCACGGTGGAGGCGGCGGTTACCCTTCGCCGCTCACGCTGGACGACGATGCTGTCTACTGGACCAACGGCGAGGCAGTGGTCCGCGCAGACAAGTAGCCCTCACGGCGCGGGTGACACCCCGAAGTAGCCTGCGTACTGCGCCGCATCGACGTCCACGAGGCCACCGCTCTCGTCGACGTACGCGAGCTCGCCGCGCGCTACCTTGCGCCACTCCTCGACCTGCCGTCGGGCGGTGCGTTGCACGTCCTCGTCGGCGGTCGTGGAGACTACGTGCTCCAGGAGAACGACGTGGGCCTCGGCCCAGGCCGCGACCACCGCGCGATCGCTCTCCTTCGCCGTGCGCTCGAGCTCGCTCGTGACCTCGGCGTGCTCCCGCATCGCCGTGGCGATCTCGGCGGACATCCGCTCGAATTCCGGGCCTTCCCGGGGGCCCCAGCGCTCGAACGCATCGGCGTACACCAGCGCGCTCGTCATTCCGCGGCGACGGACCAGCAGTCGTTCGAGAGCGAGCGCCGATGCAGGGAGCATGGCGCCAGCATACCGCCAAGACGGTCAGGGAGCCTTCTTCGCCGCCAGGAGACGCTTCCAGAGCTGATCGTCGAAGTCGGAGAGAGCCTGCGTGCCTTGCGAGGCGGCCTTGCCCTGGCGGATGACCACGAGCTTACCGCTGCGGGCCACGTAGATCTTCTGGTCGAGGGCGCCCAGGGCGGCGACGAGGTCCATGGGCGCGCTGGGGATCAGCGGTCCGGTTGCCCCTTGGCCGCCCGGGAGCAAGTAGCTCGCCTTGCCGTTGAGCCACCAGAGGAGCCCGTAGCTGGGATTCAACGCTTGCGACGTGTCGAGCGCCACCGTGAGATAGGCCTGCGGGACGATGGTCGCGCCATTCCACCCGCCGCCCGCTTGCACCAGGAGCCCCACGCGCCCCATGTCACGTGCGGTCATTTCGAGCGCGTGAATCGGCTGGCCTTTGCCGTCTTTCTGGAGCGGCCGCGTGGTCCACACCGAGGCGCCAGCGCCGATGCGATCGAAGAGGGCGCTGCGCGTGAGCTCCTGCATCGTCTTTCCGGTCTTCGCCTCGAGCACGCCCTCCAGGCAGTGATACGCGTTGGTGTTGTATCGCCACGTGCTGCCCGGCGCGGCCACCCGCATGAGCGAGTCGTCGAGGCCGCTGGTCATGGTGAGCAGCTGCCGCACCGTGATCGCCGACTCGTTGGCCGGCGTGTCGTTGGTCCAGCCCGCGCCCACCAGCGACGAGACCGTGTCGTCCGGACCGAACGCGCGGTTGGCGATGGCGATGCCGACCAAAAGCGACACCACGCTCTTCTGCGCCGAGGCGATGTCGCGGAGCGTGTTGGCGTCGGCGCCCCAGTAGCCCTCGGTCAGGATCTTCCCGTCGGCGAGCACGAGGAAGCTGGTGCCGCCGGTCGTGCCGATCCAGTCCTTCACCGCGGCGAGGGCGTTCGCGTCCCAGCCGGCCGCGGTAGGGTCGACGGTGGCCCAGGCGCCGGCGCCTTCGGCCGGGGGAAAGTAGGTGCCGGTCGCAACGGGGGCGGCATCGGCGTCGCCGGTGGTGGAGCCCGCATCGGCGGCGTCGGTGGTGGAGCCCGCATCGGACGAGCCCGGAGGCGTGACGGTCGGATCGACGGAGGCTCCGCTGCATCCTGCGAGCGAAGAGGTTGCGGCAAGGAAGCAGGCGAGGAGGGAAGGGGCGGTAAGGTTGGACATCGGTCAGGCCATCGAGCAGGAATCGTTCCCGGCGATCCGTGCCTGATCTTGGGGAAATTCGCGGGTCGGCCCTGGACGCGCCGGCGTCCACTGGACGTTCACAGATTCGGGATAGCATGGTCCGCATGAGCTCCGATTGGCTCCGCGACGGCCCTCCCGATGCGCCCATCTCGTTCGTCTTCGCCCACGGCGCCGGCGCGCCCATGGACTCCCCCTTCATGAGCGAGGTCGCCAAAGGTCTCGGCGCGCGCGGGGTACGGGTGGTGCGCTTCGAGTTCCCGTACATGGCCGCGCGGCGCACCGGCAAGAAGGGGCCGCCTGACCGCATGCCGGCGCTGGTGGAGAGCTTTACCGCGGTGGTGGAAGCGCTGCGTGCGGAGGGCTCAGGGCCGGTGGCGGTGGGCGGAAAGTCCATGGGCGGCCGTGTCGCGAGCCATCTCGCGGACGACGTCGAAGCAGCAGCATTCGTGGCCTTCGGGTATCCGTTTCGTCCGCCGGGAAAGACCGCCTGGCGGCCGGTGACGCACCTCACGGCCATGAAGACGCCGGGGCTCATCGTGCAGGGTACACGCGATCCCTTCGGCGGCCGGGAGGAGCTCGCGGTGGACGCCCTGGCCCCCGAGATCGCGTGGATGGAGGACGGCGATCACGATTTTGCGCCCCGCAAGCGCAGCGGCCGCACCACCGAGCAGAACTGGGCCGAGGCCATCGACCGCGCCGCGGCGTTTCTTCGCACGCGTGTCGCCGGTTAGACCGTTCGGGGGTGCAGCGCGTACACTGCTGCATGCGGTTTACGTTGGTGGCTTGCGCCATGGCGCTCTTCGGGTGTGCATCGGGGCGGGGCGCTGCCGAGCCGGGGGAGGCGCCGGCCCCGACCTTCGCGTCGACCGCCACCACGGTGACCTTCGCCGCGTACGGCGGCCAGGGGGTGATGCCCGCGGACGCGCCGGAGGGTGAGTACGAGCGC
The DNA here is from genome assembly GCA_013141295.1 of Polyangiaceae bacterium. Classification (GTDB taxonomy): domain Bacteria; phylum Myxococcota_A; class Polyangia; order Polyangiales; family Polyangiaceae; genus JABFRG01. The sequence goes on along the minus strand of JABFRG010000828.1, from coordinate 2,595 downwards.
GTGGTGCTGGTGCTCGAGCTACACGCGGGCAAGGAAGGCCTCTCCAAGGTCGGCGTGGGCGGCATCGAGCTCACCGACTCTCGCGGCAAGGTGCTCGCCACCATGCGCGAGATCATCTCGGTGAAGCGTCTCTCCCGGACGCCCAAGAGCGAGGGGTGGGAGGCGCTCTCGGCGCAGGGAACTCCCTTCGATGGTGCCATCGGCAAGGAGCCGGTGCGCTTGCGGGTCGAGGCCTGGCTCACCGAGGTGCCGCGCGATCTGGCCTCCAAAGTTCGGGTGCAGCTGGTGGGCCGCGCTTCGGAAAAGCCGGTGCGTTGGGACGCGCAAGGCACAGTGGAAGGCGTGTGGCCCAGCGGGTAGCGTGAGGGACATGTCGCTCGCTGAACACTACCTGCAGATGGCGCGGAACAATGCGTGGTCGAACGTGCGCCTGTATCGCGCGTGCGAGGCGCTCACCGCGGACGAGCTCGCGGCGCCGCGCACCAGCTTCTTTCCTTCGCTGCTCGCGACCCTGAAGCACGTCTGGATCGTCGACGAATATTACGTGGACGGTCTGGAGGAAGCCGGCCGCGGGGCGGGCATCTGGGACGACGAGGAGCTGCACCCGACGCTCGCGCCGCTGTGGGCTGCCCAGCGCGCGGTGGATCTTCGCCTGGAGGCGTTTTGCCGGGCGGCGACCGAAGCGTTGCTGCGAAAGCCCATCACGCTGCAGCGGCGTACCGGGCCGCAGGTGGATGCGGCCGGCGACATCCTGGCGCACCTCTTCGTGCACCAGATTCATCACCGGGGCCAGGTGCACGCGATGCTCGCAGGGACGAAGATCGCGCCACCGCAGCTCGACGAGTGGTTCCTGGCGTCCGACCGACCCATCGCCGAGCGGGAGCTCGACGAATCGCGCGCTACCTGACCACGCCGAAGAAGAGGACGAAGAACAGCAGCGGAAAGACCACCGCGCCGATCTTGTCGAGCCGGCGGTGATCGGCTTCGCGCCCCAGGTAGTGCAGGCTGAGCGAGGCCACGGTGCCCACCAGCGAGAGGCAGATCATGCCCAGGCAGAGGAACACCGTCTTGTCGGTGAGGGTGGCGTAGTTCACGTCGGGGAGCTGGCTGTTGATGGCCAGGGTGCCGGCGGCGGCCGCGAAGAGCGCACCCACCGAGACCGAGACTCGCGGGCTCGCGTCTTTCGGGCGGATGAAGAAGGCGCACCAGGAGACGAGGACGGCGATGAGGAGCGCGAAGGCGACCTTGAGAAACCGCGCGCTCCCCCGGCGCTTGGCGTGGAGCACCACCACGTAGCGGCTGTAGTGGGTCTCGGCGGTGTCGGCGATGGACGTGTCGCCGTAGTTTGAGTGGTACAGGTGCGTGTCGATCCGGTGATCGAAGCCCTCGATGTCCCAGCCGGAGACCACCACGTCGGGATCCTTGCCCTGGCTTTCGGGGTCGGGCACGAACACGCTCCGGGTCGCGTCGAGGTCGGCGTCCTCGATGGCGATCTCGAGATCGTGATCGTCGAACGGATACTGCCGCAGGTCCCAGTGTCGATGGATGGTGGCGTTGACCCGCATCGCCGCGTAGTCCTCGCCGTTGGCGAGCGTCTTCTTGATGATGTTGGCCTTGCTGTTCACGCGTCCATCGATGATCTCGAAGGCGTCGAGCGGTGAGGTCGCCCGATGAGGGCCGCGAAACCAGACCCAGAAGTCGACCGTGAAGGCGTTGTTCTTCAGATCGATGCTCGCCACCTGGTTCACGTAGATGCCCACCGTCACCGCTTCCGGTGCAGCAACGGCCGGGCGCGGCACCAGCAGGAGCCACACGCCGAGGGCGAGGGCGAGCAGTTGGACGAGCGAACGGGGGCTTCCGCGACGGGGATTTTGTGACACCGAACCGGAGCGTATCGAGTTCGAAATTCCCGCGTCAAGGCGCAGCGTTCAGCAGTCGTCGGGCCTGGGCAAGAGGCCGTGCCCGAGGATGTCGAGGGCGCCGGCGCACAGGCGCTCGGCCTCCTTCACGGTGACCTTGCCCAGCTGCCCCTCGACGATCATGCGGCACAGCCCCTGGGTCATGGCGCCGGCGGCGAGGACGATGAGGTCCGGATCGGCGTCCAGGATGGCGCCCTGGGCTCGCGCTCGCTCGATGCGCGCTCGCGACTCCGCGGCGGATTCGGCTCCGGCCGGATCGGCACCGGCCCGTCGAAAGGCCAGCGCGAAGAGCTTCGGATGGCGAACCGCGAGCCGCACGTAGGCGAGCCCCAGCGCGCGAAACTCCAGGAGCGGCTCGCCCAGAACCTCGCGCGTCGCTTCGTCCATCAGCTTGCGAAAGCGCACCATGGCCTCGGCCGCCACCGCATCGAGGAGCTCCTCCTTGTCGCGAAAGTGCCGGAAGGGCGCGGCAGCGGAGACCCCCGCGCGCCGGGCGATCTCGCGCACCGAGACCGCGTCCTCGCCCTCGGTCTCCACCACCGCGGTCGCCACCTCGATGAGCGTTCGTCGGAGATCGCCGTGGTGATAGCCGGGGCGCGGAGCCTTCGTCGCCATGAAGGCAGGCTAGCAGAAAACAAAATGTAATCATTGATCACATTTGTCCTTGCGCCTTGGT
>JABFRG010001133.1 GCA_013141295.1 Polyangiaceae bacterium | reverse complement strand
ACGACGCGGGAAAGCCGGGCGCATCCGGCGGATCGCCCCGCGCGAGCGATGGATCCGCCGGCAGTGGCGGCGGCCACGGCGCGCGCAAGGAGCATCGCACGCCCGCCGAAGAGCGCAGCGAAGGCGAGATCACGGGCCCGGTTGCCAGCGCCGGAGGACGGGTACGGTTCGTGCTCTGACTGGTGGCATGGCCATCAACGTCAACGGCGCGAACTCCACCAACGATCCCACGCCCGCCTCGCCGGCAGCGACCAAAGCCTCCATGGACCGGGACGCGTTCCTGAAGCTCCTGGTGGCCCAGATCTCGCACCAAGATCCCCTCAAGCCCATGGAGGGAACCGAGTACGTCACGCAGCTCTCGCAGTTCTCCGCGCTCGAGCAGGCGATCCAGCAGACTAGCAAGCTCGACCTCCTCTCCAACCAGCTCACCGGCATCTCCAGCAACGAAGCCACGTCGCTGGTGGGCAAGACCGTCTCGATCCGCAGCGCGGCCATCGCCTTCGACGGCGTCACCGCCACCGGCGGCAGCGTCACGCTCGCCGAGCCCTCCACCAAGACCACCGCCATCATCCGCGACTCGAACGGCAAGGCGGTGCGCACCATCGAGCTCGGACCGCGTCCGGCGGGCGCCCTCGGCGTCCAGTGGGACGGCAAGGACGACCAAGGAAACCCGGTACCCAAGGGCGCCTACACCCTCGACGTCAAGGCGCAAGACGGCGCCGGCGCTCCCATCGACGTGAAGCAAGAGGTCACTGGCCTGGTGACCTCGGTCTCGTTCGAGAAGGGCTACCCCGAAGTGAAATTGGACTCCGGCGCAACCGCCCCGGTGTCGGACCTCGTCTCGGTCGGAACGACCCCGGCAAAGTAACGGAAGGAAAAAAGCAGTCATGAGCATTACGAACGCGATGTACTCCGGCGTCTCTGGCCTCTCGGCCGAGGGAGACGCCCTCGGTGTGGTGGGCGACAACGTCGCCAACGCCAACACCGTCGGCTTCAAGCAATCCCGAGCGGTCTTCGAGGACATCTTGGGCAGCGCGGTGGGCGCCCCCAACGCCGCTGGCGCCGGCGTACGCATGGCCCGGACGCAGCAGATCTTCGCCCAGGGCACCCTCCAGAACACCGGACAGGGCACCGACCTCGCGCTCTCCGGCGACGGCTTCTTCGTCGTCAACGGCGCCGTCGACGGCATCCAGGGGAACTTCTACACCCGCGCCGGGCAGAGCACCCTCCGCAACGACGGCACCCTGGTGAACGCCCAGGGCATGGAATTCCAGGGCTACGCGGCCCTCGGCAACGGCACCTACGCGGGCGGTCTCTCGCCCATCAAGGTCCCGACCGCGGCCATCCAGCCGAAGACCACGACCACCATGAACATCACCGCCAACCTCGACGCCAACGCGACGATTCCCACCGCGGCGTGGGATCCGCAGAACCCCGCGGCGACGTCGAACTTCTCCACCAGCATGAAGGTCTACGACTCGCTGGGCAACGGCCACAACGTCGACGTGTACTTCCGCAAGACCGCGGCGGGCGCCTGGGACTACCACGCGATCGCCCCGGGCGGCGACATCACGGGCGGCGTCGCCGGCACCAACTCCGAGATCGCCACCGGCACCGTCGACTTCACCACCACCGGCGCCCTCAACAACGTCACCGGTGGCGGCACCGTGAACTTCGTCGGCGCCAACCCGGCGCAGCCGCTCGCCTTCAACTTCGGCTCGCCCATCTCCGGCGGCGGCACCGGCCTCGGTGGCACCACCCAGTTCGGTTCCCCCTCCAACGTCTCGGCGCAGAGCCAGGACGGCTACTCCTCGGGCGATCTCGCGGGCATCAAGATCGACGGCGACGGTGTGGTGAAGGGTGTCTACACCAACGGCGAGCAGATCCCCGTGGGCAAGCTGGCGGTGGCGAAGTTCCGCTCCAACGATGGCCTGGGTCGTGCAGGTCACAACGTGTGGATGGCCACCAAGGAGTCCGGCGAAGCCGCCATCGGCGAGCCCGGCACCGGCGGCAAAGCGGCCATCGTCTCCGGCTCTCTGGAGCAGTCCAACGTCGACATCTCCACCCAGTTCGTCGACCTCATCACCCACCAGCGCGGTTTCCAGGCCAACTCGAAGACCATCACCACGGCCAACGAGATGCTCCAGGAAGTCGTCAACCTCAAGCGCTGACGCGCGTTTCCGTGGGCCCCGCGCGGGCCCGTCGAAGGGGAAGTAAGTCACCATGGCCGAAGAGAAGAAAGAAGAAGAGAAGAAGACCGAAGCCAAGCCTCCCAAGGCCAGCAAAGGTCCCCTCGTGCTCACACTCGTGGGCATCCTCGCCACCGGCGGAGCATCCGGCGCGGCGTCGTTCTTCGGAGCGAAGAAGGGCCAGAAGTCGACCATCGAGGTCAAGTGCACCGGTGAGTCGGAGTCCGGCGGACATCACGGCGGTGGCGACGGCCACGAAGCTCCGCCGGGCCCGACCCTCTCCCTCGAACCGTTCATCATCAACCCCACCGACAAGGCGGGGAAGTACCACGCGGCGAAGCTCACGATTGCCATCGAGTTCACGGCGACCACCAAGGAAGAGAGCCTGAAACCCTTGATTCCCCGTATGCGCGACGCAATCTTGTCGTTTCTCCGCACGCTCAACTTCGAGGAGGTCGCCGACCAGGCGCACCTCGACAAGGCCCGGAAGGAGCTCCTCGAGAAGTTGATGGACGCCGGCGTCAACGGCGTGAAGCGCGTGCTCCTCACGGACCTGGTGGTCCAGTGACGGGGCTCCTCGAAGTATCCAACGGCGGGGAGCGGGTACGCCGCGCCATCGCCGCCGCCGAAGAGTCCTCTCCGGCGCTCACTGCTGCGGTCCGGCGCGCGATCCCGTTCATCGCCAAGCGCAGCGGCGAGGTGTTCTTCGAGGGCGCGCACGCGGTCTCCATGCACGAGGCGGTTCGGGGCATGGAGTCGCCCGGCTACGTGCTTCCGTTCCGGGCGAAGCCCAGCGATTCGCTGGGCTTCATCGGGTTCGATGGCCCCGCCATCGCGCTCCTGCTGGACGGAATGCTGGGCGGCGGAGGTGAGGGAATTCCCACACTCACCGCCGGGCGCTTGTCGCCGGCCCAGCAGGCTTTCATGGCGCGCGTGGGCGGCGGCGTGCTCGCCGCCTATGCCGACGTCCTGCGACCGGTGGGCGTCGAGATCTCCAAGTTCGACGGCGAGCTCGGCACCGACAACGTATCGGCCATCGTCTCCGCCACCGAGGTGCATGCCTCCGGCTACATGGGCAAGATCATCTTCGTGCTCGGCACCTCGGCGGCCCTGGCCGCGGCGAAGAGCGAGCAAGAGGAAGAAGTGAAGCCCGGCGACGCGGCGATTCCCGGCATTCTCGGGAACGTCGAGGTGGAGCTGGCGGCGGAGCTCGGGCGCACCCGCATGGCGCTGCGCGATGTGGCCAAGCTCACGGTGGGCAGCACCATCCTGGTGGAGACGGCCCTCGGCGGCCGGGTCACGGTGCGCGCCGCCGGCAAGGCGCTCTTCACCGGCGAGCCTTCTCAGGAAGAAGGCCGGGTCGTGATTCGCATCAAGGAGTAGGTGCGCGCACGTGGGCGGGGGGGAGCGCGGAGCGATGGACCGGATGTTGAATGTGTTCTCTCCGAGCGCGCCAGCCGGCGCGTGAACATCGCGTCCCGCGGTCACCTGCGGACGCCAAGGAGGAGTGGTCCATGGATTCCAATGTCCCGGCCGAGTTGCGTCCGTCTGTTCCCGCTGCGGGCGCCAGTGCGTCGTCCAGCCCCGTCAACCCAATGGCGGCGGCGCGCGGCGACATCTTCAGCCTCCTCAACGACGTGGAAGTGGAAGTTACGCTGGAAATCGGCCGGCGCCGCTTCCGCATCGCCGACGTCCTGAAGCTCGCAGTGGGTCAGACCCTCGAGCTGGCGAAGGCCGCCGGCGAGCCCCTCGACGTGTTCGTCAACGGCCAGCTCCTCGGCCGTGGCGAGGCGGTGGTGGTGGGCGATCGCTACGGGGTGCGCATCACCGAGTTCGTGGCGAAGACCGGAGGT